>NZ_JSEH01000013.1 GCF_000801335.2 Desulfovibrio sp. TomC | reverse complement strand
CAAGCTCATCCTGCGCAAGATAATGCAAAAAGCATTATTTAGCATAAATTCTTGAACTATCTTCCAGCCAATACAGAAATTATCAATCAAACCAAACAAAGGAGCTTGTATGAGCAAGAAGAACGATAACGTGTCTGTGGATGAACAGGAAGTTCCTGAAAAGAAGAAGATCGAATCGAAGTACAATCCTTCGATGCTTCGCGAGTGCATTTTTAATGGCATGGACGCTTCAGCAATTCTGGCGAGGATGGAAATCAAACACCGCCAGACTCTGAAGCAATACGTCCTTAAGCTTATGAGCGATGACAAGACCTACTATGAGGTCAAGGGGCTTTACCTCAAGAACTCGCGGCGGCCGAAGGTGAACAACAAATTGGAGCTCAAGATTTATCTGAAGAATCTTGACCTTCAAGGACTTGTCGTCAGCGACGGCGATGAGTTCTCGGTTCTCGCCGAAGATGGAAAGATCATTTTGACGAAAGTCTAATCCGTTTGGTCTTTAACATAGTCATATCGAAAGATGTGGCTATTTTTTCGCTATTCGGCGCAAGGTTATGTTTGTTTGTCTAAAGTTATACAGAAATAATCAATGAGGGGAAAGTACGTTTATAGATAAGAACGTACATTGGGATTTTTGAAATGGTTTTCTGAAAGAATTTTACAGGGTTATTGTCGAGTCTTCCAAGGGCTTCCCTTGAGGAGCTGATTTGTAAGTACGATTTTCAACTCCCTGGAAGAAAACAGGGAATTGGAGGGGGAAATGAAGGTTGAACCGATCATTGATCTGAAAAGTGTGAAGAGCATCAAAAAGATTCTGAATGACTCTCCCCGCGACAAATTGCTTTTTGTCATGGGTGTCAACTCAGGTCTGCGAGTCCAAGACTTGCTGGCATTAAAAGTCGGTGATGTCAAAGGCGTTAAGATCGGAGAGCGAATAACCCTGCGAGAAAAGAAGACAGGCAAGGAGAATGTGTTTATTTTAAATCGAGAGATTAAATCTGCTCTCGATGCCTATCTGGCGACAGTAAAGGATGATGATGACCATTTCCTGTTTAAAAGCAGAAAAGGTCGAAATTATCCTCTCACAACTTATGCCGTGACAAAATATGTCAAGAAGTGGGCTGAGGCCATTAACCTGAGAGGGAATTATGGTGCTCACTCACTTCGAAAGACATGGACTTACCATCAGCGAAAGACATTCGGTGTTTCTTGGGAAGTCTTGGCGAAACGATTAAACCACTCCAGCCCTTCGATTACTCGAAGGTATCTTGGAGTGCAAGAGGAGGAAGTGGAAGAAATATTGATGAATACAATTTAACTTTATTCATCAAGGGGCTTAAAAGCCCTTTGATTTGTTTCTGTTCATTTCAAGGAGCCTTACTATTTCGATTCACTACCGTTTTATTGTCATAACCAACTAAAATCAAGAGGCTACACTTCGGAGGTGTTTTATGGGCGTCTATCAACGTGATGGGCGATGGATGGTCTTTTATCACGATGAGACGGGTAAAAGACGGGATAAGTCATTCGGGCGCGGCGACAATGCCTATGCTCAAGCTGATGCCTTTAATTCGGCTGTCATTGAAGCAAAAGACCAGGGGCAGGCATTTCCAGTCCTTCAGACTAAGGTGATCACCTTGCCGGAGCCCGCGCCAGTGAAGGTGATTGAAGAGATCACTACCCCGGTGAAAGATGATCACTTTCCTCAAGGCATGACATTTCGGGAACTCGCGGCAAAATACCTGTCCCATCTCAAGGTGTCGGGCAGAACCGAGAACAATACCCGTAAGTTGGCCAAGATGGTTGAAAACCAGTTCAATCCGCTGATCGGCGACCGGGCAGTGAATTCGATGACCTACATCGATGACATGGTCCCGTTCATCCAGTTCTTCCAGGAAACCGACGGTAAACAGGGCCGGCCCCGTTCCCAGCTGACCGTGAATCGTTATGGCGATTACGTCAACGCCATCTTCAATTTTGGCGTCACCACTGGGCTGACTAAGGTAAATCCCATGAAGGGCAGGAAGAAATCAAGAGAGAAGCCGCGTGATGTCCAGTTGACCGTCAATGACTTCAAAAGGATCATGGACCATGCCGAGCCACATGTCAGGTGGGCCATGGAGGTTTGTTTCAGCCTGGGGACACGGCCCGGTGAATCTGAACTTCTTGCCTTGAAATGGGATCACATCGACTTGGAGAAAGGCATTGCTAAAATTTATGCAAGCAAGACAAAGACCTACCGGTCTGTACCAATTGCCCCGGCCCTGCTTGAAAAGATGAAAGGAAAGAAGCCTTCATCAATGTCAGGTTATGTGATCGAGTGGCGCGGCCAGCCAATTGGCATGATCCGCAAAGGTTTCAGAAGAGCCTGCGAACGGGCAGGCATTAAATACCCTGTTAGAATGTATGACTTACGACATCTCTTTGCCACTACCATGTTGAGCAAAGGAGCAGATTTGGCAGCAGTGTCCAAACTGTTAGGGCACTCAATGATTTCAACGACAACAAGCCATTATTATCACTGCCTGGAAGGTGAAAAAGAAAGAGCGGTTAGTTTATTGCCTGAATTAGTTTGAAGTTAAAAACGGCTGGACATCTTTGCCAGGAGATGTCCGGCTAATATAGTAGAATGATTTAAACACTTGCAGATTTTTGCAATAAATATACTTAATTAAGTAGTAGTATTGAGAACTAAAATTCAAAGCCGAAAAACTCAAAGAAAAAACAAGGACTGAACAATGGATATCAACAACTTGCCCTCACACTCTTCAGGGGACAGTGCCGAAACATATCAGAGCGAAATTGCTATTTCAACAGGAATAACTCCTGTCAGAAAATTGAAACTTGTACCAATTGCCAGGAAGCAAAATTTCAAACAATCAATAAATGATGCAACTAATGAAATTATTTCTTCCGACGACATTTGAGTTGCACTGAAAAGACCTAAATTTTGTTGCTAATGTGTGCTTAAAATAAAACCACAGGGATATCTTTTCCAGAAGATGTGCCCGTCAATACAAAGGAGAATAGTTGTGGCTAAAAAAGGAACAGTCAAAAAAGTCTGTGCGTGTATGGGTGAAAAATTCTACGTCGAACCAGATGAACAGTGGAAAACAATTTGTCCGAGATGCTATAAAAAGTACTATCTTCCAATTAAACATTTGTACTCTCAAAAAGCCATTTGCAATATGTGGGGATGGGTTCTCGAAAAACATTATAGATTTTCGCGAGATGGCCGTTATGTTCAACAAAGTTTACTGCCGGTGAATGATCCATACGACAATGGTGTTGAAGTATATTGGACAGGGACAGACTACGATTACCGTTAATTAATATGCCAATTTAAGTACAATCAGGTGAATGCAAAATGTTTTGTATTCACCTGATTTGGTGCAAATTAAATACATTTTTTCTTGCTGATGAATTCATTGTGGCAACAACGCAGAAAGAGCCAGTCATTTATTAATCGGACTGGACTATTTTAACGGCCGATACGTAGGCTCAATGCAGTATCAGAATATAAAAATAGCGTTTTTTAAACGCCTACTCAATAAACATTTCGTCTACGTGTTTTTTGATAAAATCATACTCTGACATCAATAGGAGCAAATCCCAAGCGGTCAGGCAGGTGTTTTTATAGTACCAATTCCTTACTCGTTCAGTTGGAATTACAAGATCGCTGGCTATCTGTTTTGTAGTAAGTTTTTTGTCTTTCATGATTTTGACAATTGTTTCAGCAATATAGCTATTGCCTGACTTGCGGTTGTGGCAAATTTGCCACAGTTTTTTTCTGGACATACAGTACCCCCTTGGTTGAAAGACAGAATCTGGATAATTTTCTGTCTCGACAAGGAGATACAGGCCAGATGCGACAGACGGGAACTGCATATACAGTAGAAGAAATAAAGAATTTGCGCCTAAAGGGTGCTATCTATATTCGCATGTCCACGGAACTGCAGGTAGAATCGCCTGAAAACCAGGAGCGTGAAATACGTGCTTATGCCGATGGCTACGACATAGAAATCATCAAGGTGTACGCTGACCTTGGCGTAAGCGGTATGACAGCTGAAAAGCGTGGACAGTTTCAAGCTCTGCTTGACGATGTTGAATCTGGTCGCAGCGACTATCAGATTGTATTATATTTAGATGACAGTCGTTGGGGACGTTTTGTTGATAGCCGAGAGGCTGACTATTACAGAATGCAGCTGGAGCGTAAGGGAGTCATTTGTCAAGCCTGTGACAAGAATCTAACCATGACGAGCACAATTGCTGATCGTATCATGACCATACTGAAAGATGAAAGTGCCAGTGAATATTGCCGCCAGCTTTCAAATAAAGTTTTTATTGGACAGTGTAACTTAATACTAAAAGGCTACAGGCAAGGTGGTCCCGCAGGATTTGGCCTTCGACGGATGCTTGTAGATGAATTTGGAAAACCAAAGCAAGAATTATCGATCGGTCAGCGTAAAAGCTTGCAGACAGAACGCGTCGTGTTGGTGCCGGGTCCTGAGTCAGAGCGAGAAAGAATATGCTGGATGTATGATCAATTTATTGCCGGTAGACGAGAGTCTGAAATTGCGGATGCACTGAATGCTAATAGCTGGAGGACGGATTTTGGAAGGCCTTGGACGAGGGGGACTGTGAGAGAAGTACTAACCAATGAAAAATATATCGGAAACAATCTATTCAACCGCAGCTCTTGCAAATTGAAAAGCAAGCAAAAGGCGAATCCTGAAAATGAATGGGTGCGAAAAGAAGGAGCATTCGCATCTGTGGTGGATGCAGTCCAGTTCTATAGGGTTCAGAACATAATTCGGGATCGGCACAGTAAAATATCTGACGCCGACCTCCTTGCTCGTCTCAAGTCTCTTCAGCTTCAAACAGGCAGATTATCTGCTATGATTATTGATGAATCCGAAAATATGCCGCCGAGCAGCCTTTATTGCACCCGTTTTGGGGGGTTGTTGCGGGCGTATCGCTTGATCGGATATATACCAGAACGAGATTACAGATATGTTGAAATTAATCAAAAGTTACGAATACTGCACAGCGATGTGTTGTCAAAGACAATTTCCGAGATACAGCGAGTATGCGGGCGAACGATTGCTATCGATTCTTGTACTAATTTATTAGAATTAAACCACAATCTTTTCATGTCAATAGTAATCAGTAGATGCTTTATCTCTCCACCTGGAATCCGAAGGTGGAAGATTCGATTTGACACAGGTCTTCATCCAGATATTACTGTTGCTGTACGCATGGATTCTCAAAACGAAAATATTTATGATTATTATATTTTGCCGGCGTTGGAATTCGGGAATAATGAACTGAAATTGCAAGATGAAAATATAGAGCTTTGGGATAGTTTCCGCACCGACAGCCTGCATTATATTCTCGAAATGGGTATAAATGTAAATCTTGACGAGGTAGTGTAGCATGAAAACAGATGAAGTTATTCTTATACCTGTCAATGAAGTCTATATTCTAAATCCCCGCGTTCGCAATCTGGTCATTGCGGAAGAGATTCGGCGCAATATTCGCAGCGTTGGATTAAAGCGCCCGATTACGGTGACATTAAGCACTGACAAAAGAACAGGCAAGAAATATGATTTGGTTTGCGGACAAGGCCGGCTTGAGACCTTTATTGACGCTGGTGAAACAAATATTCCGGCCATCCTAGTTGATGCCAGTAAAGAAAGTGCTCATATTATGAGCTTGGTTGAAAACATCGCTCGACGTAACAATAACCCGTTAGATCTTCTGAATAGTATTAGGTACTTAAAAGAACGTGGGTATGATGATATTGAAATAGCTAATAAGACTGGACTTGGACGGGACTGGATTCGTGGGTTGTTAAATCTCTTAGAGAATGGGGAAGAACGTCTAGTCAGCGCAGTAGAAAAAGGGCGTATCCCATTGTATATAGCATTAAAAATATCCAATGAGGATGAATCATCCGTGCAGTTAGCTTTAACAATAGCTCACGAAACTGGAAAGCTGAATGGGAAAAAGCTCATTGCAGTACAAAAAATACTTGATAGGCGAAACCACTATGGCAAAAAAATCTCGACAGCTTACAAAAAAAAGAAACATATTTCATGTGAAGAACTTGTCGCGATTTATGAAAGAAATATCAAAAACAAAAAAAGACTAATAGCAAAGGCGGATTACCTCAATCACGTGTTGACTTATGCGACAGCCGCTCTAAGCAAGCTTCTAAAAAATGAGCACTTTTCAAATCAGTTGAAGGCTGAGGGCCTAAACGACATACCTAAACTGTTGGCAGAGCTATTGCACGAGGTGCGTAAGTATGAGCGTCGGAATTAAGCAAGGTTTTGAAAAAGAGCTTGTCGACCTCGCCATTATTGAACTTCTTCCAACCAAAAGAATGTCTGCAAATATCAAGAATGGGAGGAAATATTCTCAGATATTGTCTTCTATTCGCGAGGTTGGCCTTATAGAGCCTCCAGTTGTGGCTCTTTGCAACAAGAAGCGAGGATATCTACTTTTAGATGGACATTTGCGGATTATGGCGCTCAGTGAGTTAGGCGAGGAACGAGTAACATGTCTGGTTTCAGTGGATGATGAAGGCTATACCTACAATAAGTACATTACACGTCTCTCAGCGATCCAGGAACACAAGATGATAGTAAAGGCTTTAGACGCTGGGGTGTCTGAAGCAAGACTCGCTGCCGCCTTGAACCTTGATATAACTTCGATCCGTAATAAGAAAAATATGCTGGATGGAGTGTGCCAAGAAGTAATAGACTTATTGAAAGATAGAATTATGTCGCCAAGTGTTTTTAGGCTACTGAAAAAAATGAAGCATATGCGGCAAATTAAGGTCGCAATGATTATGAATGACCAGAATCGTTATAGTTATTTATACGTGAAAAGCTTGTTAGATGGGACCCCATCAGATCAGCTTGTTGGCGGAAATAAAAAGAACAAGCTTTCGCCAGCTGCCTTGGAAAAGCGCATGCGCTTGGAAGAAGAAAGTATCTTATTGAGTGATGATTTAAAAAATATAGATGATTCTTATGGTACGGACATGCTCAATTTAAGCCTTGTTCAATCATATTTGAAACGTATAATTAACAACGAGAAGGTATCTGACTATCTCCAGCGACATCATAAAGAAATTTATGACAAATTCTCTGAAATATCCGCGATAGACTTTTTGAAAATGAAAAGCGTGGATTGATCGTGCTTAACTGTTATTCATTATCGGTCGTACGATTGTTTTCAATGTTGTGACAAAAGCACATGCTGCTAATATTTATAGGCAAGCAAGGATTTTTAAATGCGACAAGATTTATCAGACCCGTAAAAGCCTACAGGGTATTCTTGTGCAGGGCAATGCCGGCATTACCCTTTGTTTCTTTATCAACCTGAAATATTTAATAAAATTCTAAATATTTCAAGATCTCACAGAATTTGTATTGACTTTTGTTACACCAATATCAAATATGTTTGCATGAAGAACGCAACGTGGCTGATATTATCCTTCTCCCTGCCGACAAAAAGCCAAGCCATCCGGGTCAAAGTCTGGCGGCGACTCCAAACGATTGGAGCTGTTCAGGTCAAAAACTCCCTTTACGTCCTGCCAGCAAACACAGGTAATTCCGAGCATTTTACTTGGCTAGCCAAAGAAGTGGAGGAGGCCGACGGAGAGGCCCTGTTTTTTGAAACCGAGACCATCCTCACCATGGACGACGCCGCGATCATGGGACTGTTCACACAGGAACGCGATGCGGAGTATGCGACCCTTGATGCGGAACTTCACGAAGCACTGACCCAGGCCAGGGGCAAGGAAGGCGTGTCCCTTGATCGCGAACTGCTTTCCACCCGCCGAAAGCTCACCCGTCGCTACGAAGCCATCCACGAGCGCGATTATTTTCCCAGCGGGAAAGGCGTAAGAACAGCGGCGCTGCTTTCCCAACTGACCGCTCTTCTGGATGGTCGGGCTGATGCGGCTGAGAACGCCGACATAAAGACCTTTCCGCGGGAAGCGTTCGTCGGCAAAATCTGGATTACTCGCGAACGACCTTACGTGGATCGTCTGGCTTCATTCTGGCTCGTCAAGCGCTTTCTTGATCCCCAGGCCCGCCTTGCCTTTGTCCCTCCCGACGTCCACATCCCCAAGCGGGAAGACGCTGTCCGATTCGATATGACCGACGCTGAATTCACCCATGTCGGCGGACGCACCACCTTTGAAGTCATGATCACTGCCTTTTCGTTGGAGCAGGATGTGCCTGCCGGGCTTGTTGCCGCAATCCGGGCCATCGACCTGGAGGAAATGGACACAGCCCCGACTGAATCCAGAGGAATCAAGCGAATCTTGGACGGATTACTCCTGTCGATCAACGACGATGAACAACTTGTCGAGAACGCCCTGGTTCTCATGGATGCCTTGTCAGCATCCTATCAAAAAAACAAAGGAGAGAAATCGTGAAAGAAACCGCCATTCAGGTTGCCCAGTTAATGGCTGCTTCCGCTCGTACTGCGCCGAAGGCCGGCGGAAAAGACTTCTTGGAAATCGCCGTGATCACCCTGGACGAGGATCTTAAGAAGATTGCCGCTGCTATGCAGGAATACGCCCCTCAAAGTACAAATGAAGCGTTCTGGCTTCGCGATGCTGCCAACATCGAGAACTGCCAGGCTCTTGTTCTGGTCGGACTGGGGAAATCCCTTGGCGCCGGTTACGACTGTGGAGCCTGCGGTTTTTCGACCTGTACGGAATTCCTTAAAAACAGACAGTTGACCGAAAAAGACATGGGCTACAGCGGCCCCCATTGCGCCATGCGTATGATGGATATTGGCGCGGCCCTTGTTTCAGCAGCCAAGACCGCCAGCCTGCTCAATCTGGACAACCGCGTCCAGCAGCGGGTCGGCGCGGCCGCCCGTGCCCTGGGCTACATCAAGGCCGAGGTCGCCATGGGCATCCCCGTGGGATTTTACGGCAAATCCATCTTCTTCGACAGGGCTGCCCCCAAACACTAAGTTCGAAATTTCGGCAATGGGGACAGGCCAGTCTCTGTCTCCGGTGCCTTGGGGAATTACATGACCGCATTTAACAATTTATGCACCGTGGGCTTCCTCGCTCGCTTCTCCTATGCTCTGGCCAGAAACCCGGTGTTGCCGCTTTTCGCCCTCTTTCTGGGGGCCGGCCCCGAGGCCATCGGTCTGGCTGTGGGCATCTCCACGGTGACCGGCATCCTGTTCAAGCTCCCCTCCGGGGCCCTTTCCGACGTGGTGGGGCGTCGGCGCACCATGCTGGCCGGGCTGGTCGTATTTGGACTCATGCCCTTCGCCTATCTGTTCATTACGTCATATGCAGCACTGGTCGTCGTGCGCTTCCTGCACGGGCTGGCGACGGCCATCTATGGCCCGGTGGCCATGGCGGTGGTGGCTGATGTGGCCGGGGCGCGCAAGGGGGAGATGCTCTCCTGGTTCTCCTCGGTGGGGATTATCGGCACGCTTCTGGGAGCACCCATCGGCGGCTTCATCCTGGACGTGGGGCACACGGGGGGGCCGGTCTTGTGGCAGTTCCGGCTGGTGTTCGCCTTATCCGCCGTGACGGGCTTGGCTGCGTTGGTTCTGGGTCTGCGCACGCTGGGCGTTCAGGAGCGCGTGGAAGAAGGACTTGGCTTGGGCGAACGGCTGCGCCGCTTCCAGGAAGGCATTCGGGAAGTGCTGTCCGACAAGCGTATTGTCGCCACTTCGTCCATGGAAGGCGTCCAGAATATGACCATGGGCGCACTGGAAGCCTTCCTCCCGGTCTATGCCGTCACCGTGGCCGGGCTGACCGAATTCCAGGCGGGCTTGCTGTGGGGATCGCAAATCGTGGTGACAATGCTCTCCAAGCCGGTCATGGGCCGGGTGTCCGACGCCCACGGTCGAAGGCCGCTGATTGTGGTTGGTCTGGTGCTGTGCGGGGCTTCTTTCGCGACAGTACCCTTCATGCATGGTTTCTGGACCCTGCTGGCGGCCTGTCTGGTGTTCGGATTGGGCGAAGCCTTTGTCACATCATCCTCGGCAGCGATGGTGGCCGACCTGTGCCGCGAGCGCCATTTTGGTTCGGCCATGGGGGCGTTCGGGACCATTTTCGATGTCGGGCACGCTTCTGGTCCGATTCTGGGAGGACTCTTAGTCGGATGGCTGGGATACCAAATAAGCTTCCCGGCAATGGCGGTTGTGCTGTTTCTGGCGATACCGGTGTTTCTCAGATTCGTCCCGAACGACAAGACCTCTTAACGGTCACGGGGACTCTGGGCCAAAGTAATCTCGTGCGTCTGGTTCTCGCCCCCAAAAGTTTTCCGTCCGAATTCGTAATCGTGCAATCTCCCTTGCGCTACACATTCAACCATCGAGATCATAGAGGTTATCATGAATAAGACCATTACCCCGATGGAACTGAGAGCCGAAATCCAATCAGGCGAAAATATCATCCTGCTGGATTTGCGAAAACAGGTCGATTTTGACGCTGCCCCAGAGCTTATCCCAGGCGCTGTCAAGCTTGATCCTGCACAGGTCGAAACCTGGGACGCAACGATTCCCACAGACAAGAAAATTGTCATCTATTGTGCGCGTGGTGGAGCCATCAGCCAGTCCGTACAGCAGCATTTTGCGAACAAAGGCGTGAAAGTCCCTTACCTCGAAGGAGGTTATGCCGCATGGAAGGCCAGCAAATGAACAATTCCCAGTGCAAAGGAGACCTGCACGGTCGGCCGGTTGTTTCTTTCAGAAACCGGAGAATACCCATGAATTCCTCGATGTTGTGGGTCAAATATCTCCTCGCCTTATTCTGTGTGATCGGAATGGCGCTCATCCCTGAACCGACCCAAGCTGAGGATCTCTTCACGCCCATTGTCGGGGTATGGAAAGTTGAAAATGCGGATGGAACATATGTCCTGAGAGTTGACGGAAGTCAGCACGCGGTTTCGGCTCAAGAGCATTTTCCCATAGCCGAGTATTCGGGGATCAAAGACTTCCATGAGGGGGAAATCCTTGTCCGGTTCAAGCCCCTGTCTGGTCAGTCGGATCAAGCGGGTGGAATTTTTTTTGATCGCAAGCAAAACGGTGACTACATCGTCCTGCGAGCAAATGCCTTGGAAAACAATATCAATTTATACAGCTACAAAGCTGGGCGGCGAGTGCCAATCAAGGAAGTCGGCAATGCTCCTGCTCAGGCTGAAAAATGGCATGAACTGAAGGTCGTTATCACGGGGACGTCAGTGAAGGGGTATTTGGATGGAGCTTTGCTGCTGGAGCATATACTAGACAGCACAGTGTCTGGCGGCATCGGATTATGGTCTAAAGATGACAGCGTGACACTCTTCAAAGATTTCCACGCAACAGCCAGTGCCCAGTAGGCATCACCACACTGACCACGCACGATCTTTGGCGCAAAGGAATTATGACCATGGATGAAAAATGGAAGGCATCAGGCGTTTCGCTCAAAGAAGCATTTCATTACTGGTTCAAGCTCGGGTTCATCAATTTCGGCGGTCCGGCCGGCCAGATCGCCATGATGCACAAGAACCTCGTCGATAGCCGGGGGTGGATTGACGAGAAAACCTTCCTGCGCGCGCTCAACTTCTGCATGTTGCTGCCAGGGCCAGAGGCCCACCAGCTTGCCGTGTACATCGGCTGGCGTCTTAATGGCTATGCCGGTGGAGCCATCGCCGGACTGTGCTTTCTCCTCCCTTCCGTTGTGCTCATGCTTTTTCTCTCGTGGCTGGCCGTGGCCAAGGGTCACATTCCCGCAGTTTCAGGCATTTTTCATGGAATAGCAGCGGCAGTGGTGGCAATCGTCATCGAAGCGCTCATTCGGCTTTCGAAGAAATCGCTCAAGCATCCGGCGCTTTACGCCTTTGCTGGCGGATCGTTTCTCCTGGGTCAGTTTGGTGGTGTGTCGTTCCCGCTGATCGTCCTGCTGGCGGGTATTGCCGGGGTAATCCTTGGGCGTTTTCGACCCGACATATTCTGTCATACAATGGGTGGTTCCAAAGAATGTGTCTTGGATGAGCCGACAACGTTTGTTGGGTTGCCGCACATCACCCACGTGTTCAGGATTGTCGGCCTGTTCATTCTCATTTGGAGCGCTGTGGTTCTGCCGGTCATCGTTTGGAGAGGACTTCCTGATATTCTGTCACAGATTTCCCTGTTTTTCAGCAAAGCTCCATTCGTCACCTTTGGCGGCGCTTACGCAGTCCTTGCCTATATAGTCGAGCACGCGGTCAGGCTCAATTGGCTGACTGAAAAGGACATGTTGCTGGGACTTGGCCTTGCTGAAACGACTCCTGGGCCACTGATCATGGTGACGCAGTTTGTCGGATTCATAACAGCCTGGAATCAGCCTGGAAATCTTACTCCAATCATTGCTGGAATATTGGGTGGACTGCTGACGACATTCACGACCTTCCTGCCGAGCTTCATGTTCATTTTTGCCGGTGCCCCCTACATCGAAGCCATTACTTCAAACCCGAAGCTGAATGCTGCGTTGACAGGCATCTCAGGGGCAGTTGTCGGTGTCGTTCTCAAGCTCGGCGTTTTCTTCGCGTTGAGCACCTTTTTCCCGGCCTCAGGAATAGACTTTTTCGCGGTATTGGTGGCGTGCGCAGCGTTATTTGCGTTGGTGCGCTGGAAATTGTCCATGCATGCGCTGGTTGGCCTAAGCGGTGCGGCTGGCCTCATTTGGCAACTTATTGGCTAACCCGAGGAGAATGAGGATGCATAGAAAACGGTTGATAGCCATCACGGCTATCCTGACATCACTGGGATTAGGCGGGGGAACGACCCTTATGGCGATGGAAAAGAAACAACCCCAAGCCATTGCCAGGGCATCATTGCCCATGAATCTGGCCCAACCATCGGTTTCGGTGGCGGCCGTCGAAGGTGCGACGTTTACAGGTTCACAGGCCTGCCAGGACTGCCACGCCAAAGAGTATAAAGAATGGTCAGCCTCAGGTCATGCCAATATGCTCCGCCCCGTCAGTCCGGGCATTGTGAAAGCTGATTTCTCTGGCATTGAAATCCCCTATGATGGGGTTGAGGTCGAGGATGCCGACAAGAACAAAGTAAAGATCAACCCGAAAGTGAAAGTCGAGACGAAAGATGGAAAGTACTTTGTAACGTTGCTTGACGTTGATTCACCTGAAAACACGCAATCCTATGAAGTTGTCGAAGTCCTGGGCTCCCTTTGGGAACAGCAGTATTACGTTAAGGTGGGCGACAAGATATTTCCCAGCCCCGTTCGCTGGGTCGAAAACGATAAGCAGTGGCGAAAGGCCGCATTCGCGCCATTCTGGTGGACTGCCGATGGAACCCTTGATGGCCGGCCCAAAAAACCTGAGGAGATGCCCGCCAAGCAGACCGTTGACTACCAGTGCAACGGTTGCCACACCACGGCTTTCAGCGCGAAGAAGGACGACCAAGGCAAGTACAGCTTCTCCCGGCAGGAAGGCGGCATAGGCTGTGAAGCTTGCCACGGCCCGGGTTCGAAGCACGTGGCAGCACAAGGGCAGGGAGGCATCTTAAACCCCGCCAAGCTCGGCACGTGGCAGCAGGAACAGCTCTGTGGGCAGTGCCACAGCCGCGTGACCAGCAAGCAGGACAAGGATTTTGCCTTCCCGCTGGGATTCCGGGTAGGACAAACCGATCTGCAAGACCGAGTGGAGTTTTGGACCTACTCCACCAAGCCCGGTAATTTCTGGCCGAACGAGGATGCTAAGAAGAACCGTCAGCAGTATCACGATACGATGCGATCAGGACACATGGCGGCTGGAGTAACATGCTCCACTTGCCACTTGGATCACGCGACAATGCACCAGAAATCAAGCTTAAAGCTGCCTCGTGAGCAGCAATGCATTGGTTGTCATACAGCTCAAAAGGCCATGTTTGAGGGAAGCGTGCATGCTCAGAAAGGTGTCGTTTGCGTTGACTGTCATATGTCAAAAATGGCGAATCGTGCTGGAGCGACTCAAAAGACACCGAAAGAACCATGGGATGTCACAGCCCATACTATGCGGGTGGTGACGCCAGAAGAAGCCGAAGTTTTCAAGATGCGCTCCAGCTGCGACAAGTGTCATAAAGACGCTGATCGTGCGGCAAAGGGTTCTAGGTTGATAGAAGGAAGACAGCTTGTCTTGGATAAAGTCCGTAAGACGCAGGATATAGCATCGAGAAACAATGCTATCGCATCTTCTGCCGTAAATGACGGTCTTACCTTTGTGCTTATGGATGGTTCTCTTGGTGCGCATAATCCTCAAAAAGCCATGAACCTTTTGCAACCCAAGAAGTGATATGTGTTGATGCATTTTAGGAAATAGGGCGCAAACTATGGGATAGGGATCGGCTCGATGAATTGGGCTGATCCCTATCTTGTTATAGCTCCTTCAAGCTGTTTAGAGCAAACAGTCGAGAAGATGAAAACTCCTTGTTGATTTATCTCGTTGATTAATTCCTCCACAAACGATAGACATGCCCTATCAAAAGATTGGCTATCTATCGGAATAATCTATCGCAGGTGTCGGTATGCAAACTCTCGGGATTACGGAAATCGAACAAATTCGGACGACTATCCTCGATAAGTATGAAAAGGTGGCAAAGTCGCCGACTGGTCAATTTCGTTATCCCACTGGAATGAAAGGCCTCACAGCGCAAGGCTATGACCCTGCACTCGTGGCGCTGTTGCCCCTGACGGTGCGAGAGTTCTTCGTTGGCGTCGGCAACCCCTTGTCGCTGCGTCGTATCCAACCAGGGCAAAAAGTCTTGGATGTAGGGTGCGGCGCTGGGGTGGACACGCTTTTTGCCTCTCTTCTGGTCGGCGAGCAGGGAAAGGCGGTGGGAGTGGAATTTTCCCCCGCCATGGCAGCCCGAGCGCAGGTAAACAAAAAGCAAAGTGCAATAAACAATGCGGTCTTTCTTAACGGCTCGGCTGAAAAGCTTCCTTTGAGAAGCGACTCTTTCGATGTGGTTATCTCAAGCGGCGTTTTCAACCTTGTCGTCGATAAAGAACGTGCTTTGCGTGAGGTCTTTCGTGTATTGAAGAAGGGTGGAAGTTTTCAAGTTGCTGATCAAGTTCTGAATATGCCGTTCGGAGCAGATAGACGAGATATGGTGTCATCTTGGTTCACTTGACAGGGCGGCGCAATACCGGAAACGGCGTTTCTGGACATGCTACGAGACTCAGGGTTCAGTGCAGTCAAGCCTCTTGGGACAACAGGTTTTTCAAGTTCTCCCGTGACGATAGGGATGCATTTTGTAGCAAGTAAAGCGTAGTGAGTTGACTTGTAATGCACGTCACAGCCAAATATTAACCAAAATAATAGCCAAAGGCTTCATTGCGCGCGGCATTATCTTGTTGGCTGGCCGCCAACAAATGATCATGTGAATAGCCCAAATAGGCCAATGAAATCAATGTAATGAGCCAACTTTTGTGTCTTCGTAATCAGCAGGTCTGGAGTTCGAGTCTCCATGCTGGCTCCAGTATTTCAAGGGGCTAGGACCGATGGTCCTGGCCCCTTTTTCGTTATTCAGATGCCCCTGCCTGTTGGCTCTGTTGGCGGACCCGATTTATCCGCAATCCCCCCTTTCCCCATTTTTTTATGAGTTTTGACACTGCCAGGACATTCTTATGTTATTTAAGTGTGTTGAAATGTTTTGAACGGATTTGAACGCCGATATGTGACACATTTTGTGCGATTTCAGCATGTTGAGTCGAATCTAAGGTGAATTTGAAATTTTGAAAGCTGTGGGCTGGGCTGAATCGAGCGAGCGAAATGAGCCGTGCGATGAGGTCTCGGCGAGGCGCTACGCAATGCACAGACGACTGCGGGTTGGGGGAGAAGGTGGTAAGCAGGGATCGCAGTTCACCAGCCTTGAATTCACCCGGGGGTCAAGGATACCGGGATGGCCACTCGGCCTCAAAGGCGGCATTGGCATCAACTAGACTGTAGCTTAACTCCGCCGCTAACCTGTCCAATCAACCCGAACCACCTCACCCCGGCCGGATCTGCCTGGGTGCGGTGGCTCGTGCCGGCCCAGCCGCAGTTTCCCTCAAAAGACGGTGGGAGATCGCAGCCGCTGCGCGACGGCCGGCCCCCGCTGGAAGGCCGCCGTCGATATCGATACCCGCACGTTCCATCACGCCCCTGGTCAGCGGAGGCGTAGCAGCGTATGCTGCGGCGCATGGTCCGTATTATCGGCGCCGTCCTGGGGACGATACTCTTGGCTGTGAGGGTCTGCATACTGGGTGCGTTCGGAATCGGGACAGCGCTCTGCGCTGGCTACGCCCTCTATTCACTTCTCTGGCACGGAGGGCTCCCAGATATGAGCCTCGCCAGTCTGTACCCGGGCGTGTACAAATATCTCCTGCCGCCCCGCTGCATCGTGCTCAATACCATCTTCATCTCCTGCGTCAGGCTGCCCCTCGTTATTCTTTTGGCCCTGTTTTTTTCACTAGCCGTGCTGCTCGATAAACTTGGGCAAGCGCTCTTTCGCTGGCTGGAACTCTTGCTGCGAGCAGACAAAGCGATCTAACCGGCCTTGGGTCCAGCCAGCAGTGCTCACTGTAACCGGCCTGGGGCATGGCCAGCCAGTCTACTGACTAGTGATGCGCTCCCAGGCCCGTGTGCTGCACCTTCAACTCATATCTGGCCATATGTCGACCGTTTGCGTCACCTGCACCCCTTGTGTCCCGCCGGCCGGCAGGCCATACTGCCGCCATGAACTTTACCTTCACCACCCCAGGCAAGGTCATCTTCGGCCGGGACACAGCCCGGCAGTTGCCCCAACTCGTGGCCGCCCACGGCCGTACCCCGCTTGTTGTCACCGGAGCCAATCCGACCCGACACGGGGGGGTGCTCGACGCCTTGCGCCAGGCCGGCTGCACGGTGACGGTCTTCCCTGTGGCCGGGGAACCCCGCGTCGAGACAGCCATGGCCGGCGCCCGTCTGGCCCGGGAGAACGGCTGCGACGTTGTTCTCGGCCTCGGCGGCGGCGGTGCGCTGGATACAGCCAAGGCCGTGGCCGCCCTGGCGACCAATACCGAGGATATTTTCGCCTATCTCGAAGTGGTCGGCGCGGGTCGGCCCTTAAGCCAGCGCCCGCTGCCTCTCCTGGCCGTGCCGACCACGGCCGGCACCGGGGCCGAAGCCACAGCCAACGCCGTTTTAACCGTCCCCGGGGAACGGGTGAAAGTCAGCCTGCGCTCCCCCATGATGCTGCCCGACGTGGCCCTTATCGATCCTCTGCTCACCGTTTCCATGCCGCCCGCCGTGACTGCGGCCACGGGACTCGACGCCCTGACCCAGCTCCTGGAGGCATTCGTGTCCAACAAGGCCAATCCCATGACCGACGCCCTGTGTCGGGAGGGCCTGGGCCGGGCCTCCCGGGCGCTCCTTGCCGCCTACGACGACGGAACCAACCTTGAGGCCCGCGAGGACATGGCCCTGGCCAGCCTCCTTGGCGGCATGGCCCTGGCCAATGCCAAGCTCGGCGCCGTGCACGGATTCGCCGCGCCGCTGGGGGGGCTTTTCAATGCTCCGCACGGACAGGTCTGCGCCAGTCTGCTGCCGTTCGTCACGGCGGCCAATATCCGGGCGTTGCGCAGCCGCGCCCCCGCCTCCCCGGCCCTTTGCGCCTATGCCGCCGCTGCCGCCATCGTAACCGGCGCGCCTCACGCATCCCCTGAGGATGGTCTGGCCTGGCTGCATGCCACCTGCCGCCGGCTGGGCGCTCCCCCGCTTTCCCGACTGGGCGTGACGGCCAGCGACATCCCGCTCCTGGTCGAAAAAGCCTCACGGGCCAGCAGTATGCAAGGCAATCCCATAGTCCTCACCCACGAGGAACTGGCCGGCATCGTCGCCGCCGCCCTGGAGTGAGGAGGAGGAAAGAAGGCCCCAGCGGCCCCCTCCCTGACAAAGGTAAAGGGGGACGCCAAACGGCGGCAAGGCCGTAAGCCATGCCGCCGTTTGGCGTCCCCCTTTACCCTTGGATGGGAGCGCCGAGAGCCCCTCAAAAAACGTTTCCCATCAAGGCGGCCGGGGGGAGTATCCCCCCGGCCGCCGGGCGCTCTTTCTTCTCTCTCCGACTCCAGCCCTAGCCCAACATCTCGTCGGGCAGGTCGCCGTTGCTGTGGACTTTCTGCACGTCTTCGTTGTCTTCGAGCATATCGATCAGGCGCAGAAGCTTCTGGCCGTTTTCCATATCAAGGGTCACGACATTGGCCGGCACCATGGCGATCTCGGCATCGTCAGACACCATGCCGGCGGCCTCGAAGGCGACCCGCAGCGGCTCGAAATCGGCCGGGGCGCAGTGCACTTCCCAGACCTCGCCCTCGTCCATGATTTCTTCGACGCCGTGCTCCAGACCGATTTCCATGAGCTGGTCCTCGGTGAAGGATTTGGGGAAGGAAAACACGCCCTTTTGGGAAAACATCCAGGACACGCAGCCGGATTCGCCCATGGCCCCGCCGCCCTTGGAGAGCATGTGGCGCACTTCGGCCACGGTGCGGTTGCGGTTATCTGTGGCCGCCTCGACCAGGATGGCGACGCCACCCGGCCCGTATCCCTCGTAGAGCACCTCTTCCAGGTTTTCGCCGGCCAGCTCGCCGGTGCCCTTCTTGATGGCCTGCTCGATCTTGTCCTTGGGCAGGTTGACGGCCTTGGCAGCGGCAATGGCGGATTTAAGACGCACGTTGAGCGCCGTATCAGCCCCGCCGGACCGGGCGGCCAGCATGAGTTCCTTGGTGACCTTGGTGAAAAACTTGCTCTTCTTGGCGTCCTGGACCGACTTGCGGGCCTGAATGTTGTGCCATTTACTATGTCCGGCCATGGTTTCTCCTTGAAATATACCGGGGTCGCGCCCGGAGGGATGCGTCTTTCTATCCTGGAGGGGTCTGGGTCAATCCGCTTGACCAGCCTCGCCCGGCGGCAAGGGCGAGGGGGCGGGATCGTCTGGCTGGCCCACCGGCGCATGAAAACCGGTGGCCACGAAAAAAATTTCCTTGCTCTCGGGCCGGGAGCTTTTGGGTTTGGCCACGCGCACCTTGGAAAAATAGAGGCGCAGGCCTTTCTGATAGACCTGAAAATCCGGCCCCTGAAAGATCTTGACCACAAAGGAACCGCCGGGCTTGAGCCGGGCCACGGCCACGGACAGGGCCGCCTCGCACAGCTCATACGACCGGGCCTGGTCCGTGAACTTATGCCCGATGGTGTTGGGGGCCATGTCGCTTAACACCACGTCAAAGGGGCCGAATTTGGCAAAGGCCTCCAGGATGTCCGGGCCGGGTTCGAGCATGTCGCCGGTCAGATAGGTGACGTTGCCGGAAAAAGCCGTGCCGGCGGGCTTGAGGTCGATGGCCAGGACCCGGCCGGCCGGACCAACGCGCTCTGAGGCGTAGAGGCTCCAGGAACCGGGGCAGGCCCCGAGATCAAGCACAGACGCGCCGGAAACGAGCAGGCGCGATTGTTTTTCGATCTCCTTGAGCTTATAGACCGAACGCGCCGGATAGTTCTCCTGCTTGGCCTTGTTGAAATAATGATCGCGATACGTTTTCATGACGGGCAACCCCGATACCGTTTACCGAACAAGCTTTCAAGGAAAAGACGCAGCCATGGCCAGTTTAAACCGTCCAGCGCGCTTAAGCGTCATTGATGAAACAGGTGAAAAGCGCACGCTGGCCGGCGGTCCCGGGGCCTATGCCGCTTTTGGGGACGGTGACAGATTGATTTTTCTTGGCCTTGGCCCCGATCCGGCCGAGGCCGTGGCCCTGGCCGACGGGCGGCCCGCCGCCTATGTCGAATGCCCGGCCTTTGCCGCCGCCATGGGAACGACCTGGACAAAAGCCATCCCGGACGCCTGGCCGCGCCTGGACCCGGCCGAACTGGCCCCGCTGCGGGCCGGCGCAGCCCGCTTTTATCTCTATCGGCAAAACACCCGGCTTTTCCCGTCATTTTGGGGACCGCTCTGGGCCCGGGTCCAACTGGCCCTGCTGCCGCGCCCGGAGTCTGCGCCGCAAAGCCCGACCGTCCTGCTTTTTCGCGACCCGGCCGGGATGCTCGAACCGCAGCTGGCCCGGTCTCTGGCCAGACTGGGCCGCCCCGTGGCCGCCATCCCGGCCACTGACAGCGCCCAGGCCGTGGCTGCGGTCCTTGGCCGGGAAAAACCTGCCCTGGCCCTTTGCGTCAACGGGACGGGCCTTGACGACGACGGACTGGTGGCCGAACTGCTTCGGGCGGCCGGGGTGCCGCTTGTCCTCTGGTTTGTGGACAACCCGTTTCACGTGCTGGGGCGGTTTCGCAGCCGTTTCTGGCAGTGGGCGACCCTGTGCGTCACCGACGACAGTTTTCTTGCGCCGCTTTGGGCCCTGGGAGCCGGCAACGCCATCCACCTGCCCCTGGCCGCCTCGGACCATTTTTCCGGGGCCTCCCCGACTCCGGGACTGTCCGACCGGGCGGTCTTTGTCGGGCGAAGCGCTTTTGCCGGCCGCGACGCCTTTTTTGCCGACTGCCGGATTCCCGAGGCTCTGGCCGGGCAGGCCCGGGATATGGCGGAAGCCGGGAAACGGCCGGACTTTTTCTGGTGGGCCGACCACCTCGGCCTTGGGGCGCTGTGGCCGGGAAAATCCGCCCGGCAGGCCGGCTGCGGGGCCGAAACAGCGGGGCTTGCCCAGCGCGCGGCCGTCCTGACTGCTGTTGGGGAAGACGCTCCGCTTACTGTCTACGGCGACCCAGGCTGGCGGGAACTGCTGCCGCCGGGAACCGATGTGCGGCCGCCGGTCGATTATTACGGGGCGCTCCCGGGCCTGTATGCCGGAGCCGGGGTGTCGGTCAACGTCACGAGCCTGCTGCTGCCCCGGGGACTCACCCAACGCCATTTCGACGTCTGGGCGGCCGGGGGGTGCCTTATAACCGACGCCACGCCGGGGCTCACCCTGTTTCCGGCCAAACTCACTGCCCCCATACGCTATGCTTCGCCGCCCGCAGCCGGCCGATTGGCCGCCGATCTCCTGGCCAACCCGAACCGGCGAAAGGATTTAACCGCTGCCTGGCAGGAACACATCACCGCCGGGCATCGCTACGAAGACCGCCTCGCCGCCCTGCTCGCAAGCCTGTCCGTAGACTGAAATTCCCGTTCGCTATTTGGCCGGCAGACGCCAGGACGGATCATAGCGTCCCTGCCTGGGCCGACGCGACGTTCCCCCGTGCAAGCCCCGGCGCACCAGATATAAGAGCCTGCGGCTGAACCGGGCCGCCCAGGCGTCACAGGCCTTGTCCGTGCGGATGCGCTCAATAAGCGTCTCGGCCCCGCCCGGCAATCGTTCACGCCTGGAAATGCGGCGACGCAGGGCATAGTGCCCAAGCTCGTCGACCAGCACCATGGTCTTTCGAAAGTCACGGATCGAACGGTTGATGAAAATATGGTAGCGGCCGTCTCGAAACAGTAAAAAACCCCAGCTATCAATGTCATCGACCTCGGTGACCACGAGGTCGTCGCGCCTGCCGGCCATGTCGATCAACCGGGTCAAAAGTCCAGCCATACGCGCTCCTTTGCCGGCCAGCCGCCGACCTTATCCTAGGATAAACCCTTGGGCTCTGCCGTCAAGCCGCCCGGCAAGAGCCTTGTCCCGCAATCCGCAGCATGCTACCCACTTCGGAACCATAGAAACTTCCGCTTGGCCCGACGTATCCAAGGCCCCCATGGCACTTATCGAATATCGGCAATGCCCGCATTGCGGCAAAACCACGTGGCAGGAATATGTTCCCCAGGTGTGTTCAGCCCAATCCTACTGGCTGTGTCGTGACTGCGGCGACCGGCGCTCGGCCAAACGCATCTGCGTAGGCGATTCGGCCCTGCTCCATCGCGGCCGGCTGCAGACCGAACGCACCTGCGCCGATGTGTTCATTGTCGATATCAGCCGCAGCGGCGCAAAACTGCGTCTGGACGACGAGATGCCCATCACGATCCACTGCGACCAGACCGTGCTGTTTAATCCCAAACTCCAGCCCTTTGGCGAATTGGCCCAGTATCTTCCAAGCCTCATACGCTGGATGGACGGCGCGGAGTTCGGACTGCTGTTTAAGCAACCGCTGACCTTGTCGTCAAACGACATCATGCACATCCTCAAGAATTGAGGCGGCCGCCCGCCCGGGCGTTGCCTCCAATCCGGCAAGCGGGTAGAGTCGCCAAGGGTTCGGAATCCTCCGGGCCATCCCTCAAGCCAAGGCGCGGCGCGGCGTATGATGGACTACGAAAAGATTCGGCACGCGGCAAAAACCGGGGACAAGATTTTGGAGCTGGCTCTGTCCATCGGCCTTGATCCGGCCCGGCACACCATCAAAGAACTGGCCGACCGGCTGCTGGCCCGGGCTTTGGCTGAAAGCGGCCAGGACGACGATTGTAAGTCGTAGAAGAGACAGGAAAGACAGGAAGAATGCTCCGGCGGTCAAAGGGGTAGACCCCTTTGGAAACCCACCGGAAGTTTGTTTAATTTGACCGGGTACGCTGCCAAGTCGATGGGTGGACGTGACGTAGGAAAAGAGGGAAAAAAAACCGGGACCGTACCATGTGGTGTTTGCCCTTGACGGGACTCACCGTTGCTCCAGCGGCCAAAGGGGGAGGCCCCTTTGGAAACCGGTCCGGGTGGGGGGCGTTGGCCCAGGCGTGGGGCGCTCCCGGTTTCAGGTGCGTTGGCCGGATGGCGCTGGAAAAGCCGCTGTCTTTTTACAACCCTCGTTTTGAGTGCTCCCGCCGCCGTGTCCCGACGTCCTCTGCGTCCGGTCCACCGCTGCCCCGCCTGCGGGAACAGCAAGCCGTTTTTTCCCATCTTTTGTCGCCCCCGCTTCCACCCGGTTTCACCATCTGCTTCCTGTTGCCCGCTCGTTTGCGCCCCTGCCCCGACTGCCACTGTGTGCGCTCTGCTCCGGGATAGCCTTATTGACGGCCAATTCGCGTCCGGCCTCCCGACGCCACAAAAAAAGCCCGGCAGCACACCGGGCTTTTCAATATCCGTGGCAACGGACAGACTATTCGAGATCGATAATGACCGGACCGAGGATGTTGCCCACGGGGTGGGACAGAAATTCCTCGCGTTTGATTTCTTTGCCGTCATACAGCATACTCTCGATATGGATAATCTTTTGCATCCAGACGTTGTTCTCGATGGTTTTCGGGATCTCCGTCTCGGTGATGCGGGCGGTGATCTTATCGATGTCTATTTCCTCGACATCGCTGAAGGAGTAGGTATGAATATACTCTTCATTGAAACCAAAACAATAGAGCAGGTTGTTTTTGACGTAGGGCTGAAAAATCTTCTTGGCCGGATGGCTCTTGACCTCGCAATTGATCTTGCTTAGGCTGACCCGAAGTTTTTCTCTCTCATTGACAATGATGTAGACAACCGGCCGATTGCTTTCCAGCAGATCCTCGCCTGAGGAGTGGACGTTGTTGTCCGCGCCATGATAAATGTATTCGATGTAGCGTTCCCGGTTGGCTTCCCTGGCCTCCCGCACCACTTCCTTCTCAATGTAGGAATAAAAAATTCGCTGACCGAAACCCTTGATCTCAATGGTAAACTTCATCCTCCGCCTCCTGAGCAGATTCCGTGGTGTTCCGGCCTTGTCCGGGAAACGGCCCCAGTCCTTGCGGCCCGGCTATCATCTGGATGTTACGCCGCTTTTCTCTTGCGGTCAATTTGTCGTCTGCGCACTGGGCCTGTGCGCCGCCCTGGCCGCAGCCGCCCCGGCCCTGGCCGGCGACCCTGCGGCGGCCATCACGCCGCTCCTGGGCGTTGCCTACCGCGACGACGGCGTGGACGACCCCTCCGGCCGCCATACCCTCTTTGCCAATCAATCCCTAACCTTCCCAGACCGCGGCTTCAATTGCAGCGGCTTTGTCGTGACGGCCTCCCGGGCCATCCTCGGCCGGCCCCTGCCCCTTGACGCCATGCGCCGCGACCGCAAGGGCGATTCCGGCAAAGGAGCCCCGGCCGGCGAGGACTGGGATTTTGGCTACGACCTGATCCTAAACGTCACCGACGGCCTGCCCCGGCGCGTGCTGCTGCCGCCCGGCCAGACGGCCCCGCCAGCCCCGGAAGTCCTGGACGCGGCCAAATTTCGCGGTTTTCCCCTGCATGACGCCGCGGCCTGGACCTCGGTTCTTGGCCAGTTGCGGCCCGGTGAAATCGCCTTTGCCACGCTCAGCAAAGAAATCTCCGGCCGGCTCTATTATTATCACGTCGGCCTGCTGTATGCCGATGCTTCGGGCCGGGCCTATTTTGCCCACGCCACCCCGGGCAAGGGCAGCCATCGCCTGGAGCTGACGTCCCCGGCCGGCATGACCGCCTTTGAAAAGGAGTTTGCCGAAAAACGTTTCGGCGAAAAATGGATCCTCCTCGTCGCCGCCCCCCTGCCCCGCTGACGGTTCTGCCGGACATTCACCGGAGTAACACCGTCCCCCTTAACCCCTTTGGGGGGTCCGGGGGCCTCAGGCCCCCGGCCGCCGGAGGCCTTCTTCCTCGTCTCTCCCGCACTCCCCGGCCGCCGGCTTTCTGCCCACGGCCATAAAAAAGGTCAGGCTCGAAAAAAAGACGCCTGAGGCATCCAGACGGCGTTGTTCCGTCTGAAACGAGGCGGCAGCGGCCCGGGTCACGAGGCCGGAGGCGGCGGCCCGGTCGGCTGTCTCGCACAGACTGTAGACGGCCTCGGCAGCGTCAAGGCGGCGCAACACCAGCGAGTGGGGGACAATTTCAATTCCGACCAGCCCGACTGCGGCCATGAGCCGGGCCAAGCGTCGGCCGATCCAGCCGCAACGGAAGCTGTCGCACCAAAACCGGGCCAGCCGCCGGGTCACAGCGACATGCCGGCTGTCCACCACAAAAGTTCCCCAGTCCGGCTCGACCGCCAAAACCACGCCGCCGGGACGCGCCACCCGGGCCATCTCGCCCAGCACCGCGCCGGGATCGGCCACATGCTGCAAGGTGCGCTCGATGCGGCAGGCGGCAAACACCTCGTCGGCAAAGGGCAGGCGTGCGCCGTCCCCGGCGGTCAGCACGGGCCGGTTGCCGGCTCTTGCGCCCATATCTGCCGCAGCCCGGCGAAGCATGGTCTGGCTGGCGTCCAGTCCGACCGCCAACCCGGCATTCCCGGTGGCTGCCGCCATGGCCGCCGCCTCGACGCCCAGGCCGCATCCGACCTCCAGGGCCGCAACACCCGGGGAAAGTCCCAGCCGGGTTATGCTTGCGTCTTTGATGGCCCGCATTCCCGGGGCGTCGCCCAGGTAGCGCAGACACCGCACGTAGACGTCGGGATCGACTGTCCGGTCAAGCCCGGCAAAGCCCGTGGCCAGATATTCCGCCATGCTTCCTTCCCGTTGTGAGCCGCTCACCCCACCGGGAAAAGCCGCGCCCCGTCGGCCGCGTCTTCAACCCGGTAGCCAAGAGATTCGATGGCCAGCCGCAGGGCGTCGGCCCGGGCGAAATCCCTGGCTTCCCGGGCCGCTGCCCGCTCCGCGCACAGTCGGGTCGCCTCGATCGGCCACAGCGGACGCGCAACAGGCAGACGGGCGGCGTCGAGCAATCCCAGGGCGCTGTCGGCCTGGGCCAGGGCGGCCAAAAGCCGCGAGGCGTCGCCCGGAGCCAGCGTGTCGGCGGCCAGGGCGGCATTGGCAAACCGACAGAAGGCAAAAAGCGCCGGCCAGCAATGGTAGACGGCCAGATCGTCGGCCAAGGACGCCTCCAGGGACGCTTCCAGGCGCTCGGCTTCACCGGCGGCAATCTGCCCTGGCGCGCCGTCTCCGGTTGCCGCCAGGGTCAGGTTGGCGGCCAACTCCTGGATGCGGCTGCGATTTCGCTCCCACATGGCCAGGGCATCGGGGGTGGCGGAGAGCGGTTTGTGGTAGCTCGTGGACAACAGCCAGGCCCGGATGGCCAGGGGATGGACGCCAAGAGCCAGCAGGTCGTCCAGACGCGGCACACCCTCGATGCCGTCCCGGCCCGACACCCGGCCCCCGGCCAGCCAGGCGGCCGGCGAAAGCCCGGCCCCGCCGGCCCAGATGGCCCGCAGGTTTTCCAGGTGGGGAAAGGTCTTATCCTCGTCGGCCACGACTACGGTCACGGCCGGCAGGGTCTTGGCCGCTGCCGCCGCCATCTGCAAAAACCAACTCGGGCGCACGTTGCCCCAGGGGGTCACCAGGATATCGCCGGCCTTGAGGTCTTTGAGACTGACGCGCTTAAGCAGGGTGAAATCCCGGGGATGGTCCTTGGCGTACGAATCGAGGTCCACGGTCTTGCCCAGGGCCAGCTTGGTCATGTCCAGGCCAAGGAGCCGGCCGTAGGCCTTGTCCCGGGCCACGTCGAAATAGACGCTGCGCAGTTTCTCATAGGCCAGCCCCTTGTCCATGAGCTTGCGGGTCATGGCCAGGGCCTCGTCCAGGGCGTCGCCGGCCAGGGGAAAGGCGGCCCCGGCCACGCCCAAAAGCCCGGCATAACCGGCCACGCGCTCCCGGGCCGCGGCGGCAAACTCCCGGCACTTAAGCCCGGCCGCCCGGGAGGCTTCCAGGCAGCGGTCGTCGAGATCGGCCAGCCCCACGGCCAGGGTCGGCCGGCCCCCGCCCCGGGTCAAGGCCCGGGCCAGGACGTCGAGAACGACCACCCGCCGCCAGGCATCCAGATCGCCGGGATCGGACAGGGGCGGGCCAAAGGTGAAAAGACCGGGCGACGCTGAAGCCGGGTCGAGATAGACCGGCGCGGCCGGACCGACGCTGCCGAGAGCCACGCCTTTTTTCTCGGGCGCGGCAAAAAGCGTCGTGGACAGATAACGCTCGCCGCTGTCGGCCAGAATGACCACCACCAGCCCCGAAGCCAGTCCCGAAGCCAGCCGCGTGGCCGCAGCCATGGCCGCTCCGCCGCTCATGCCAATCAAAAGCCCTTCCTCCCGGGCCAGACGCCTGGCCATGGCAAAGGCCTCGTCGTCCTCAACCGGCACAATGGCGTCCAGGGCATGCTTGTCAAAAATGCCCGGCGGATAGGACTCCTGCATGTTTTTAAGGCCCTGGATCTTGTGGCCGGGCCGGGGCTCCACGGCGATGACTTCAATGGCCGCATTGAGTTCTTTCAATTTCTTGACCAGCCCCATGGCCGTACCCGACGTGCCAAGGGCCGCGACCACATGGGTGACCCGGCCCTCGGACGCCTCGAAAATCTCCACGGCCGTGGCCGCGTAGTGGGCCTCGATGCTGGCCGGATTGTTGAACTGGTCCATGAGCACGTAGCGCTCGGGTTCCTCCCGGGCCAGCCTATAGGCCTCCTCAATGGCCCCGTCGGTGCCGAGGTTGCCCGGGGTGAGCACGATTTCCGCGCCATACGCCCGCATGATGCGCTTTCGTTCCTCCGAGGCCGAGGCCGGCATGAGGAGCTTTAACTTGTAGCCCTTGACGGCGCAGACCATGGCTAGCCCGATGCCGGTATTGCCGGAGGTGGCCTCGATGACCGTGCGTCCGGGCGTCAATTCGCCGGCGCGTTCAGCCGCCTCGATCATGGCCAGGGCCACGCGGTCCTTGATGGAGCCGCCGGGGTTTCGCATCTCGATTTTGGCGCACAGGGTCACGGCCGGGTTGGGACACACCCGGCCCATGCGCACAAGCGGGGTCTTGCCGACCAGGGACAGCACGGAATCATGAATCATGGCATGCCTCGCAGGATAAAATCCGGTCATGGCCGGACAGGAAACGTGGTAGGCAAAAAATCGTCAACCGGCAAGAGTGGCAGGAAATTTGCTTGAGGCCAGGCAGCAAACCAAGGATGGGACCATGGAGATCAACAAGTACCTTGCCGACAATCTCGCCTTCCTGGCCGAGTCCGGCGACCCGACGGGCCGCTGGCTGGCCGGCTGCAATCCTGATCCGGCCATCGTCCACGAACGGCTTTTCCGCAACCCGGGCGGCGTCATCGACTGGCGCATGGACGACGGGCAAAGCCTTTTTGGCAAGCTGCCGCCGCCGTTCTTTTATAGGGACTGGCGGCCCACGGAAAAGCTCGAAGGCGCAGCCACCATCATTATCGGCACGGCCCTTGGCTATGGTCTCAACCATGTGCTGACCGGCACCCCCGACTCCCACAAGGTTCTGGTCATGGAACCCCGGCCGGAAATGCTGCTGGCCTGCCTGGGACAAACCGATTATCGGCCGTTTTTGGCCCATGGCAAGCTGCGCTTTGTGCCCCCCGAGATTCCCGCCATCGAGTCGGCCCTGCAAAATCTCGATGTGAGCTTCCTTTTTTCACGCATTTACCTGCGAAACGACATGGCCTGCAAACAGATGGGCCCGGAATATTCCCGGCTGACCGCCCTGGTTAAAGCCAAGCTCGAAAACCTGTCGGTGGATCTGACCACGCTGCGCCAGAAGCAGGAAGTCATGGTCGGCAACGAGCTTCGCAACTACGCCCGGGCCATGAACGAAGGCAGTCTGGCCCGAATGGCCGGCATGGCCAAAGGTTTGACGGCCGTGCTCCTGGGCGCGGGACCGTCGCTGGCCGACTTCGCCCCGCTGCTGCGCCGCCACCGGGACAAAGGCTTTTACGCCGCCGCCCTGCAGACCCTGCCGGCCCTGGAACGCCTGGGCATCAAGCCCGATCTGTGCCTGGCCATCGACTTTAACGACAACATGCTAAGTAGCCTGGACAATCTGGCCGACCCGAATTTTGTCGCCGATATCCCCTTTATTTACTCCACCAAGATGGCTCCGGGCGTCCTGGCCCGCTATCCCGGCCCCAAAATACCGCTGTGGACCCAGGGCGGCATCGGCACCTACGTGCTCAAGGACCAGGAACTGGTCCTCGACGCCGGCGGCAACGTCTCCGTCACCCTGGAACGCTTTCTCGCCTGGGCCGGAGCCGAACGCTTCATCATGGCTGGCTGCGACCTGTCCTGGAAGGGTTCCACCACCCACGTTGCCGGTCACCACAACGCCGTGTGGGTCCATACCTACAACCCGCACGAAGACGTGAAGCTCACCAATCTGCACGGCGAGGCCATCTATACCCACCTCGGCTTCCTGGCCGCCAAGCGGGATATCGAAAAGGATATTACCAACTCCCGGGCCGGTTTCTTCAACCTCTACGGCGGCGGCGTCGTCATTGACGGGGCCGTCAACATCGGCCGGGACGACCTCGAATCCGGCGAACTGCTGGTCAGCCAGGGCATTGCCAAAGAGGTGTTCCTGGATGCGCTTAACCGGGCCTCCCAGCCGCGTACCCGGCCGGTATTTTCGCCCAAGACCGACGCCTGGGCCACGTCGCTCAAAAACGCCTCGCGGCGACTGGAAAAACTCGTGCGCAAGGCCGACAAGCACCAGGGCGAAATCCGCGAGCTGTTGTCCCAGATTCAGTTCTTCACCCGCCACGATCCGCTCTACATGCCCTACCTGTACAACGAGATCATGGATCTGGCCGGGCTGGTCCATACCAAGGCCCGCTACGGCGTCAAGGAATTGGCGGCGTTCAAGGCCATCCGCCAGCGCATTTTGACCAAAACCCGGGAAATAGACATCTGCCTGGCCCCGTCCGGGTCCTGGGCGGCGTAGGGGGAGAGGGAGGAAGCTGGAGAAGAACGAGGGAAGAGTGCCTCCGGCGGCCAAAGGGCTGAGCCCTTTGGAATCCCACCTGGAAAGGCAAAGGTTTTTAAAGAGATTAGCCGGGCGCGACAGGCTGCGTCGTTGGGTCGCAGCTCTGATTTCCGGCCGACTGAAAGAGCAAGCCACCCATTGAAACGTTTTCCCCTTTGCAGGGGTCCGGGGGGATCATCCCCCCGCCGCCGGAGGCACTCCCCCTCCTCCCTCACCCTACACCTTCGCCCTTCACCCTACAGCCGCGTCCACGATGGCGCGCAATTCCCGGGCCGCAGCCTGGGGATCGGCTGCCGAGCACACGGCCGACACCACGGCCAGCCCGGCCACGCCGGTGGCCATGATCATTCGGGCATTGGCCGGCGTCACCGCGCCGATAGCCACCACCGGGACCTCGGCCAGGGCCAGCATCCGGGCCAAGCCGACCAAGCCCTGGGGCGCGCCGGCATCCTTTTTGGTCGCCGTGGCAAAGACCGGCCCGGCCCCGAGGTAATCGACCGGCATCCCCCTGGCGGCCCGGGTCTCGTCTTCGCCGGTAACGGACAGTCCGACGATCCGGTCCGGCCCGACCAGGGCGCGCACATCGGCCGGGTGCATGTCGTCCTGGCCCACATGCACGCCGTCCGCCCCGGCTGCCAGGGCCACGTCCACCCGGTCATTGATGATAAGGCGCGCCCCGAGCGGGCGGATGAGGGCAGCCAATCCCCGGGCCATCTCCACGAATTCGCGGGTGGCGGCGTTTTTTTCCCGCAGTTGCACCAGACGCGCCCCGCCGGCCACGGCCCGGGCCACCACGTCAAACAGGTCGCGGCCAAGGAGCGCCCCCCGGTCCGTGACCAGATACAGGCCCAGGTCGCACGTAACCCGGCTCATGCCGCCAGCCGCACTGCGGCCGCAATTTCGGCCTCGGTCAGATTGTACACCACATCCAGAAACCGCACGGCCAGACTGCCCGGTCCGGCGGCCCCGGCAACGGCCAGGGTCCCGACAGCGGCCATGACGGCCATGGCATGGACCGTGGCCGCAAGGCGATCGGGGTTGACCGCCAGGAAAGCGCCGACAAAGGCCGTGGCCGTGCAGCCAAGGCCCGTGACCCGGGTCATCATCACGTGGCCGCCGGCCAATTCCACCACCGCGCAGCCGTCGGTTATCACATCAATCTCGCCGCTCACGCACACGACGCAGCCAAGGTCCTTGGCCAGGGACCGGGCGGCCGCCACGGCCTCGCGGCTGGAATGCCGGCTGTCTGCGCCCTTGGAAGTGGCATTGCTCCCGGACAGGGACAGGATCTCCGAGGCGTTGCCCCGGATGGCGGCCAATGGTCCGGCGGCAAGGACGCTTTGGGCCACTTCCCGACGCCGGGAGGTGACCCCGGCAGCCACCGGATCAAAGACCACCGGCACGCCGGCCGACCCGGCGGCCCGGACTGCGGCGGCCATGGCCGCCCCGTTCTCCTCGCCGGGCGTGCCCATATTGCAGACCACGGCCCGGGCCAGGGAAGCGAGTTCGGCCGCATCGACGGGGTGATGGGTCATGGCCGGCGACGCGCCAAGGGCCAGCAGGGCATTGGCCGTCACATTGGTGACCACATTGTTGGTGATGTTGACGACGAGCGGGGCCTGCTCGCGGATGCGGTTGACATCGGCAAAAACGGCTGCGGCAAAATCCATGGCGACAATCCGGTGGGTTGGGGTTGCTAAGAAACGAAAGATCGGAAACTAGCCTCCAGCCCCTTCCTTGGCAACCGGCCGGCAGCGCCCGGCCAAAGCAAACGGGCCGCTCCCTTGCGGAAGCGGCCCGTTAGACAGCAGCACGGAATCAAGGATCAGATGAACACCAGGGCATCGTCCTTGGCGTCCACGGTGACGGTCTCTCCGTCGGCCACCTGCCCGCCAATAAGGGCCTTGGCCAAGGGCGTCTCCACATGGGCCTGGAGATAGCGCCGAAGCGGCCTGGCCCCGTAGACCGGATCGTAGGCCGTCTCGGCAATAAAGGACTTGGCCGCGTCGCTTAAGACCAGCCCGATCTTGCGGTCGGCCAATCTGGCCCGCAGCCCGCCGAGCATGAGTTCCACGATGGCCGCGATCTGCTCCCGCAACAGCGGCTTAAAGAGCACGGTCTCGTCCACCCGGTTCAGGAACTCCGGCCGGAAGTGCCCGCGCAAGGTGTTCATGACCGCTTCGGACACGCCCTCCTTGAACTCGCCCGATGGCAGAATGCCCTCGAGCATGTACTGCGCCCCGATATTCGAGGTCATGATGATGATCGTGTTCTTGAAATCCACGGTCCGGCCGTGGCTGTCGGTCAGCCGACCGTCGTCGAGGATTTGGAGCAGCGTGTTGAACACGTCGCTGTGGGCCTTCTCGATTTCGTCGAAGAGCACCACGCTGTAGGGCTTTCGCCGCACGGCCTCGGTCAGCTGGCCGCCTTCGTCGTAGCCGATGTAGCCCGGAGGCGCGCCGATCAGCCGGGCCACGGTGTGCCGTTCCATGTATTCCGACATGTCCAGGCGCACCATGTTGTCCTCGGTGTCAAAAAGCGCGGCCGCCAGCGTCTTGCACAGCTCGGTTTTGCCCACGCCCGTTGGGCCAAGGAAAATGAACGACCCGATGGGCCGCCCCGGGTCCTTGAGCCCGGCCCGGGCGCGCAGCACGGCGTCGGCCACGGCTGTTACGGCTTCGTCCTGGCCGACCACCCGGTCGTGAAGCACATCGCCCAGGCGCAACAGCTTTTCGCGCTCACTTTCCAGAAGGCGCGTCACCGGGATGCCGGTCCAGCGGGAGATGACCATGGCGATATCGTCCGGGGTCACCTCCTCGCGGATCATGCGCGTGCCGCCGGAAGACTTGGTGATGGCCTCTTCCTGGCCGGCCAGATCGCGTTCCAGGGCGGCAAGCTGGCCATAGCGCAGCTCGGCCGCCCGGTTGAGGTCATACTCCCGCTCGGCCACTTCAATGGCCTGCCGGGTCTTTTCAATGTCTTCCTTGAGCCGGCGCAGGCCGTCCACCACGGACTTTTCCCGTTCCCACTGGGCAACAAACCCGCCCTGGTCCTCCTTGAGATTGGCCAGCTCCTCTTCGAGCTTTTCCAGCCGTTCCCGGGAGGCCTTGTCGGTTTCCCGACGCAGGGCTTCCCGCTCGATCTCAAGCTGCATGACCTTGCGGTTGATGAGGTCCAGCTCGGCCGGCAGGGAATCGATCTCGGTGCGGATCATGGCCGCGGCCTCGTCCATGAGATCGATGGCCTTGTCCGGCAGCTGGCGGTCGGAAAGGTAGCGCTGGGACAGCACCGCCGCTTCGACCAACGCGGAATCGCTGATGCGCACGCCATGGTGCACTTCGAAGCGTTCCCGCAGTCCGCGCAGGATGGAGATGGTGTCCTCCACCGTGGGTTCGTCCACGAACACGGGCTGGAACCGGCGTTCCAGGGCCGGGTCCTTCTCAATATTCTTGCGGTACTCGTCAAGCGTCGTGGCCCCGATGCAGTGCAGCTCGCCACGGGCCAGCATGGGTTTGAGCAGGTTGCCGGCGTCCATGGAACCTTCGCCCTTGCCTGCGCCGACGATGGTGTGGATTTCGTCGATAAAAAGCAGGATGCGTCCTTGCGATGTTTCCACGTCCTTGAGCACGGCCTTGAGGCGTTCTTCGAATTCACCCCGGTACTTGGCCCCGGCAATGAGCGCGCCCATGTCCAGGGCGAAGATGGTCTTGTCTTTGAGGGCCTCGGGCACGTCCTTGTTGACGATGCGCATGGCCAGGCCTTCGACGATGGCGGTCTTGCCGACGCCGGCCTCGCCGATGACCACGGGATTATTTTTCGTGCGCCGGGAAAGGATGCGGATGACCCGCCGGATCTCCTCGTCGCGGCCGATGACCGGATCGAGCCGGCCCTTTTTGGCGTCCTCGACCAGATCGCGGCCGTACTTGGACAGGGCCTCGTAGGTGCCTTCGGGATCGGCCGAGGTGACCCGCTGGCCGCCCCGGATTTCGGTCAGGGCGGCCAGGACGCGGTTTTTGTCGATGCCGAGGGCCTTGTTCACCTGTCCGGCCAGGGTCGAGGGCGGTTCGTCGCAAAAGGCCAGGAACAGGTGTTCGACGCTGACGTATTCGTCTTTGAGGTGCTTGGCCAGATCTTGCGCCTTGACCAGAATTTCATTGAGGCGCGGGGCGACATAGATCTGCCCCGGGGCCGCGCCCGGGCCGCTGACCTTGGGCAGACGGCCAAGGCCGCGCTCCAGCTCGGCCAGATAGGCCTGGGTATTGTACCCGGCTTTCTCCAGGATGCGGGGCACCAGCCCCTGGTCCTGGGTCAACAGGGCGTAGAGCAGATGCTCGGCGTCCACCTGCTGCTGGCTCATGCGCACAGCAACATTCTGGGCTTCGCCGATGGCCTGCTGGGATTTCTGGGTGAACTTATTGAGATCCATACAATGTCCTCCTCCGTGGCTGCATCAGAGATAAGAACGCTGGCGGAAATTGCAACAACCCAAAATCTTTTTTCTGTCAACGGACGAAAACTTCAAAAACATATATCAGCTTCTTGGCATGTCTCAGCTACAAGAGTCGATGCAGCTCATTGACCTTGCCTTCAAGGTACTCAATGCGCTCCAAAAGATCGACGACAATGCTCGCCCCCAGAAGCGGCAACTCGAAGTCGCGCTTGATGCGGTCGAGCTTGCGCAATCTGTAGACGTCCCGGCTGCGAAACAAAAAAGCCTCGGACGTGGTGCGTTCCGGCGTGATCCAACCCAACTCGATCAGCTCCCCAACAACAGTAGCGTCGATGCCCGTCAGCTCCTGGACCTGGGCCAGGCTCAGACGCTCGGACCGGGCGGGGAGGCTGCCGGCAATAACGACGTGCTTGATCTCCATGGCGACCTCTTTTGGCCCTTAATACGGCCGGGGGTTGAAATCCGAGGCTGCGGCCAGCTTTTCCCAGAGTTCCCGCTCCTCATCCGTAAGACTGCCCGGGACCTGCACCATGAGCCGCACCAACTGATCGCCGCGCTTGCCCTGTCCGCCCAGACCCTTGCCGGCCAGACGGAGCTTGCGGCCGGACGACGAGCCGGCCGGGATGGACATCTCCACGGCCCCGTCCAGGGTCGGCACCCGGACCTTGGCCCCAAGCGCGGCCTCCCAGGGGGCCAGGGGCAGATCCAGGATGACGTTGCCCTCTTCCAGCTTGAACAGGGCATGGGGCATGATCCTGACCTTGAGATAGAGATCCCCGGCCTTGCCCCCGGCCCGGCCGGCATTGCCCTGGCCGGAGAGACGGATTTTCGCTCCGTCGCGCACCCCGGCCGGGATGGACACATTCAGGCGCTTGGCGCCCAGGCGCGGCGCACCGTCAGGACCAATGGTCTGTTCCTGAAAGGCCACTTCCTTGGCCCCGCCCCGGTAGGCTTCCTCCAGGGTGAGCTCCAGGGTGGCGTTGGCGTCGGAGCCGCGCGAAGGCCCGCGGGAATAACCCCCGGCCCCGCCAAAGCCGCCAGCGCCGCCAAAGCCGCCGAAATCGCCGCCCGGGCGTCCACGGCCGCCGGCCGCCCCGCCCACGCCGCCGAAAATCGTCTCGAAAAAGTCGGAAAACGCTCCGGCGTCAAACTGCTGGCCGCCCTGGCCGCCGAAGTTAAAATGGGCGTTTTCAAAACCCGAGGGCCGCTGGAAATTCTGGCCATGCTGCCAGTTGGCTCCCAGCGAATCAAAAAGCTTGCGCTTCTCCGGGTCTTTTAGGACCTCGTAGGCCTCGCTGCACTCCTTGAACTTCTTTTCCGCATCCGGATCGTTCTGGTTAAGATCCGGATGGTGCTTGCGGGCCAACTTCTTAAACGCCTTGGATATTTCCTCCTGGCTGGCAGATTTGGTCACCCCCAGGATTTTATAATAGTCTTTGTATTCAACGCTCATAGGGGCTTTCTCTCCCGTTTTCCCAGCTGGTTTCCCGGCAAGTTTACATAATAAGCCGACATCGGACTGCGTCAACCATCCCGGTCGATTCTCCAGCCAGACCGCTGCCCTGGCAGTATTACACCAGGGTCCCAGCAAAGGCCATAGCCTCCCGTCCGACCGGGCCTGCCAGGAACGGACGCGGCCGGGACAGGCCGCTTCAGGTGTTGCCGGATCTTCCCCGCGACGCCAGACAGTGGCCTGGGCAACAAGGATAGCATGTAGTGCACTATTTATTCGTAAAACAATTAAAAATGCACCGTTATACAGCTTGATACCTATCAAAGATAAGGCATACGATATGGCGGCGAGTCTGTCACTGTCAGGGGTCGTGAGCAAAAACAGCCTGCAATCACTTATTTTGGAGGTTGCCATGAACGATGTTTCCATTCGCAGGAAAACCCTCGGAACGCTCCTGGTCTTTGTTTCGCTCGGACTCTTCTGGTACGGCTTCTCCCTGGCCAATACGGCCGGCAGCATGGCCCTTGAGTATTACCGAACCGCCAAAGTGACCAACGAAGCGCTTGCCTGTGAACCGCACTACAAGGCGGTGATCGGGAGCGCCATCATCCAAAGCATCAAAACGGCGCGACAAAGGAAAGGGGGCAGCCTCGACAGCGAAACCAAAGCCGCCGAGAAACTGACCACCCAATCCTACACGTTCAGCCTGCGTCTTCCGCTTACCTTGTCCATCCTTGCCTTCCTTGTCCTCATCGCCGGCAGCGGCATGGCCGTAAGCGGCGACCCGTTCTGGGTGCTGCTCGACCCCAACACCAAATGCACGAGCCTTTCCAGAACCCAGGCCATTTTGTGGACTGCCCTCATCCTCGGCGGCTATGCCGCCTTGTCCTCTTTCAATATCGCCTATGGCACAACTGACGCCATTGCGGCCAAGACGCCCTATCAGCTGTTTCCCGGCATCGACGGCGATCTGCTGCTTCTGCTTGGCATCGTGGCCGGCAGCCCTATTGCAGCCACCTATCTGTCCGGCACCACGAACATCACGCAATGTCCGGCGTCAGAGTCCACCGGCCTGATTGATCGTGTGGCCGAACTGTTTACAACCGACGGCTCGGACACGACCGGCCAGCTCCAGCTCTCCCGGATGCAATGCATTTTTATGACACTCATCCTGGGTTGTTGCTACGCCAGTATGCTCTTTCAGTATGCCGATTCCATTGACGCCGCCGCCCTGGTCAACGCCGCTGGACAGCGTCCTGTCTTCCCGGACATGCCCACCGTCACCGGCTCATTCTGGGTGTTACTCACTGCCAGCCACACGATCTTCCAGGTTTCCAAAAGCAACTGGGGCAAGCAATTCTTCAAGACCGGGACCTAGGCTGCCTTGTTTATGGCTGCTGTGTTGCCGGCAAACGAAAGGGGCAGGCCAGCCGTGTCGCCACAGCGTTCACTGGCCCGGCAGAGCCCGACAGGGCGCGACGGCCTTCCGGGCGGCAACACCGCTGTTGCCGCCCGGAAGGTCCCGGCTTGCCAAGGACGGTAGTTGCCTATAGCCTCCCCGGCCATGTCGAAAAAAGAAGATCCAACCGCGTTTCGTCCCTTCTCCGGCGTCCTCAAGGGCGTCAAAGTGGCCCGAAAAAAGGACCTGCCGCCGGCCGTGGCCAAGGCCCTGTCTGCCGCATCCAAGCCGACGGAGCCGCAGGAGGTTGACGAATCGGATTTTTTGCGGGCCATGAACGGTGTGGCCAAACTGGATCGGGAAAAAAGCGGCGGGCGCGACATCCGGCCGGTGACTCCGCTGCCGCCGCCGCCCTCCCCGGCCGATGAAGAGCAAAAAGCCCTGGATGCCCTGCGCGATCTGGTGGCCGGGCGGGTGGAATTCACCCTGGAATACAGCGAGGAGTACGTCCAGGGCTTTGTCACCGACCTCGACCCCAAGATCTACCGGCAGTTGCGGGCCGGCCAGTTCTCCCCCGAAGCCCACCTCGATCTGCACGGGTTTACTGTCGATCAGGCCAAACTCACCCTGCTCCACTTCGTGCGCGAGCACTATATGGCCGGCAAACGCTGCCTGCTGGTCATTCCCGGCCGGGGTTCCAATTCGCCCGGCGGCCTGCCGGTGCTCAAGGAAGAACTCAAATCCTGGCTCACCCACGACCCCCTCAAACGGGCGGTCCTGGCCTTCAGCACCGCCCTGCCCCGCCACGGCGGCACCGGCGCGCTCTACGTGCTGCTGCGCAAATTCAAAAAGACCAAGGGGAAAGTACGCTTCGAAAAGGACTGGCCGGACTTCGGCTAGGCAGGGCGTGGGGGGAAAAGAAGGAATGCCTCCGGCGGCCGGGGGGATGATCCCCCCGGACCCCTGCACCGGGAGAAGTGTCTTCGAGGGACGTGTTCCCGCCTGCACTGTGCCAGACGGGGGATTGGGACAGGGGATGCGTTCTCCCCAAACGCCACGACGCCGTCTTTGCGGCGTAAACGCGGCCGGAAATCATCCCGTTGAGAGGCGGGTCAGCCCCCCCGGCGGGGGGGCGCGGGCGAAGCCTGGGCCGGGACGCCCTTGCGGGGCGCCCAGGTGCGGGCCATGGCCTGCATGGACTCGATCTGGCGTTTGGACAAAGTGGCCTGGATCTGGTCGCGAAGCGCCGTCGCCGAAGCCTTTTCATCATCGGGGAGGTCGGCGGCGGCCACGGCCAGCAAAGTCCAGAAATAGGCCTTGACCGGGTTGGCTTCGATGCCCTTGCCATAAAGTTGCAGGGTGGCCAGCAGATACTGCGCCCCGCCCTTGCCGCCAAGGGCCGCATCGGTGAGCTGCTTGACCGCTTCTTCGAAATTCTGCGGCACGCCCTGGCCATAATAGTACAGCTTGCCCAAACAGTACTGGGCCTCGGGGCTGCCGGCTGCGGCCGCCTTTCTAAACCACTCCGCCGCCTTGGCATAATCCTGGGGCACGCCCTGGCCGGTGTAGTACATGGCCGCGATCTGGTTTTGCAGGGTCACGTCCCCGGCCGTGGCCAGGGGCAGGAACTCCTCGAAAGCCCGGGAATACTCCCCGTCCTTCCAGGCCGCTCGACCTTCCTCCAAACCGGCCCGGGCCGGTCCGGCCTGGGCCAGACAAACCACCACCGCAAACGCGGCCGCCACAACCCGGATCACATGCGCGCGCCGCTCAGTCATTGCCGTCCCCCGCTTCCTCCTTGGCCGGCCGACACTGCGGCTCCGGTCGACAGGCCGGACTTTCCAGATCCACGCCAAGGATAACATAGCGCAGGAGAAAAACCGAGACCGGCACGCCAAGGACCATGCCCCACAAGCCGAAAAGTTTGTGCCCGACATAGAGGATCATGAGCGTAATAAGCGGGCTGATCTTGAACATGGCCGCTACGATACGGGGATTTAAGACATAGGTTTCAATGGTGTGGACAATGATGATCATGACGATGGCCCACAGGGCGTGGCTGGGTCCGGTGGTGTTGACCGCCACCAGGACGATGGGGGCCGAGGAAATAAAGGTGCCCAGCACCGGAATAAGACCGCAGAAAAAGACCACGGTGGACAACAGCCCCACCGGCTGGATGCCAAGGATATACATGCCAAGGGCGGTCAGCATGGTATTGAGGCCGGCAATCAGCATCTGGGCCCGAAAACCCATGCCGACCACGATGGCAAAGCGCACCACGCTTCTGGCCGTGACGTCGTAGATGTCGCGCAGGCGCGACTGGCGAAGGGCAATGGTCTTGGCCTTCAAATTGGGGAAATCGAGCATGATGAGAAAACTGAACAGGGTCCCCAGCAGAAACGTCGAAACATAGATGGAGATCTGGTTCAGGGAATTGACGGCCAGCGAAAAAAGCGTCTCGGCCTTGACCCCGACCAGGGCTTCCAACGTCAGGTAATCCTTGACCTTGGCAATGGGCGCGGCCATGTCCGGCGCAAGCCAGGCCCAGTTGTCGAGATGCGTGCGCAGGGTCTCCAGGGTGTCGGGCAATTTTTTGAAAAACGACGTGGATTCGGCCCCAAGCTTCGGCACCACCGAGGAAATGATGGTCAGGACCACGGCCAGAAAAACGACGTAAACAACGACGGCCCAAAGCACCCGGGGCAACCGGGTCTTGGCGGCCAGCCGCTCGATGGGGCCGTTAAACAGAAAGCACAGGATATAGGTGATAAAGACCAGCCCAAAGAGGCCGTAATAACTGGTCAGCCACACCAGACCGAAAAAGGCTGCCCATATGGCCAGGGTCTTGTTGGTGCGAAAAAGCTGGGCGATGTCGAATGGCATAGATCTGCTCGGGTAGCACGTTTCCCTCCCGGCGACAATCGCCGGGAGCCCCCGGCCAGACGACAATGGTGTGTCGCCCTCGGGCTATTTGCGCAGCAACCACAGGATGAAACTGACCAGGACGCTGACCAGCAGACAGCTGACCCACGGGAAATAAACGGAAAAACCTTCGCCCTTGAGGCGCACGTCGCCGGGCAGCCGTCCCAAGGGCAGGCGTTCGAGCAGACTGCGCACCACGCCCGGCCGATCGGCCAGCATGAACACAAGCCCCAGGGCTGCGACCAGCGACCCGACGATCAGAAGCATCTTGCCGGTTGTCCCGAACATGCGTATGTCCCCTTGTCCCATTTTTCCCGGGACGCTCTTGTACCTCAAAAAGGACTGAAACGCCGTGAACCTGCCCCCGTTTCGTCTTGAGCGGTTTTTCGCCCGCCACGAATTCACCGCCCCCCATCTGCTGTGCGTCTCCGATGGTGAATCCGTCAGTGTGGCCGAGTTGCTCGATCTGGTGCCCGGCGCGGCCGAAGGGCTTGGCGCGGTGCATCTGGGCTACACCGATTCCAAGGGGTCGCCGGTCCTGCGACAGGCCATTGCCTCGCTCTATACGAGCATCGAACCCGACGACGTGCTGGTCCATGTGGGAGCCGAAGAGGCCATTTTTACCTTCATGACGGCGGCGCTCACAGCGGGCGACACCCTGGCCGTGACCACGCCATGCTACCAGTCCCTGTCCGACATCGCCAGTTCCCTGGGTTGCCGTATCTCGCCCTGGCGCTGCGACCCGGCCTGGGGCTTTGCCCCGGACATGGCCGAACTGGGCCATCTGCTGGGCGACGCCACCAAAGTGCTGGCCGTCAATTTCCCGCACAATCCCACGGGCTACCTGCCGACCCCGGAGGCCTTCGCGGCCATCCTCGCCCTGGCCGCCGAACGCGGCGTACGGGTCTTTTCCGACGAGGTCTACCGTTTTTCCGAGGCTGACGGCGTCCCCACCCTGCCGGCGGCCTGCGACCTCGATCCCCGAGCGGTCTCCCTGGGAGTCATGTCCAAATCCTTTGGCCTGGCCGGCCTGCGGGTGGGCTGGGTGTGCTGCCGGGACCGGGAACTGTTGGCGCGTATGGGCGCGGTCAAGGACTACCTGTCCATCTGCGGCTCGGCCCCGTCGGAATATCTGGCCGCCTGCGCCCTGACCGCCCGGGAGGCGCTGCTTGGCCGCATGGAGACGCTCCTGGCAGCCAACCGACGGTTGCTCGGACAATTTTTCCTGGACCACTCGGAACTCTTCCATTTCGTGCCCCCGCGCGGGGGCCTCACCGCCTTTCCCGGGCTGCGCCAGGGCACGGCCGATGGCTTTTGCCAAGAGCTGCTGGCCGCCGCCGGGGTGCTGCTGCTGCCGGGCAGCCTGTACGGCGACGAATGGCCGGAATATTTCCGTATCGGCTTTGGCCGGGCCGATTTTGCCGCAAACCTCGAACGAATGGCGGCATTTTGCCAAAATTGGAACCCGACCGCGGCCGGCCGACTGATCTGACCGCAGGGTTTTATGCCCGGCCCGTCTTGAATTTTGCAGAAGATTCAGACACAAGGGCGTGACACATTCACGGCGTTAAGGGTACGCTCCCTTGTTCTTGTCACCTCCAACCCCAGGAGTCTTCCATGGTCAAAAAACTTGTCCTGGCCCTCGTGCTTGTCGCCATGACCGCCTCGCCGTCCCTGGCCAAAACCATTGTCTTTGCCACCGACGCCACCTGGCCGCCCATGGAATTCGTGGACGCCAACCATAAGATCACCGGTCTGGCCGTGGATCTTATGGAAGCCGCCGGCAAGGAAGCGGGCTTTACCCCCGAATTCAAGGCTGTGGCCTGGGACGGCATCTTCGCCGGTCTGGCCGCCGGCAAGTACGACGCCATCTGCTCTTCGGTCACCATCACCGACGACCGCAAGAATTCCATGGACTTTTCCACGCCCTACATGAAGGTCAAGCAGGCCCTGGTCATCCCCAAGAAGTCCGAGGCCAAGTGCATTGAAGACATGAAGGGCAAGACCCTTGGCGCCCAGATCAGCACCACCGGCCACTTTGCCGTCAAGAAGTCCGAAGGCGTCAAGGACAAGTCCTATGACGAAGTCGGTCTGGCCTTTGAAGACCTCTACAACGGCCGCATCGACGGCGTTGTCTGCGACGACCCGGTCGCCAAGCTCTATGCGCTCAAGAAAGACAACTACAAGGACGCCCTTAAAATCGCCTGCATCATCCCGGCCGACGACGAGATGTACGGCGTGGCCGTCAAAAAGGGCAACACGGAAACCCTGGCCCTGATCAACAAGGGCCTCGAAGCCGTGAAGCAGAAAGGCATTGAGAAGGAAATTCTCAAGAAGTGGCTCGGCACGGCTGAGTAGCAAACCGGCTATGCCGACACCGTTCGCCGGCCCGAAACGCCCACCGGGCCGGGCCGGCGAACGTCCTCGAGTGGACAAGGCTCATGAAACACCAAGGCAAGTGTCCTGTGGAAGAACCCCAGGTCGTCATCGACGTCGGCGACGGGGCCGCCATTCCCAAACCTTCCGACAAGGGGCTGGTATCGGCCTGGTGGCTGTCGTTTATCGGCGCGCTGCTGGTGCTTGGCTATCTGCTCGTCTTTCATCCCGATCCGTATCTTCGCATCTTCAAGTTCATCCCCGACGGGATTCTGATCACCTTCCAGGTCACCGTCAGTTCCATCGCTTTGGCCCTGGTGTTCGGACTCGTCACCGGTCTTGGCCGCATTTCGCGCAACAAATACATCAATCTCGTGGCCTCGACCTATGTCGAGATCGTGCGCGGCGTGCCGCTTTTAGTCCAACTCTTCTACATCTACTACGCCCTTGGCCGCATTGTGCAGGTGCCCGACCTGCTGGCCGCCGTCCTGTCCATGAGCGTGTGCTACGGGGCCTACATGGGTGAAGTGTTCCGGGCCGGCATCATGGCCATCCCGACCGGCCAGACCGAGGCGGCCCGATCGCTTGGGTTCAACCGCGCCCAGACCATGTACCACGTCATCCTGCCCCAGGCCTGGCGCACGATTCTGCCGCCGGTCGGCAACGAGTTCATTGCCCTGCTCAAAGACACCTCCCTGGTTTCCATTCTCGGCGTGGCCGACCTGTTGCGTCGGGGCCGGGAATTCGCCTCGGAGTCGTTTATGTATTTCGAGACCTTTACCATGGTGGCCGTGGTCTACCTGATCATCACCCTGGTTCTCTCCAAGCTTGTGAGCATCATGGAGGAGCGTCTGTCGCACCATGTCAAACGATAGCCCGATCATCCGCATAACGGACGTCAGCAAGTATTTCGATGCAGTGGCCGCCCTGACCCACGTCAGCCTGGACGTGGAGCAGGGCGAGAAAGTCGTCATCATCGGCCCGAGCGGCTCGGGCAAATCGACGCTGTTGCGCACCATAAACCGGCTTGAAGACATCAGTGCCGGCCGGATCGTGGTGGACGGCTTCGATCTTGACGACAAGACCGTGGACATCAACAAGGTGCGCATGGAAGTGGGCATGGTCTTCCAGAGCTTCAACCTCTTCCCGCACAAGACCGTGCTGCAAAACGTGACCCTGGCCCCGATCAAGCTCAAGGGCATGGAGCAGGGCGAAGCCGACGCCATGGCCCGCCGGCTGCTCGACAAGGTGGGCATCCTGGAGAAGGCCGACGTCTTCCCGGCCAAGCTCTCGGGCGGCCAGCAGCAGCGCGTGGCCATTGCCCGGGCCTTGGCCATGAGCCCCAAGATCATGCTCTTTGACGAGCCGACCTCGGCCCTGGATCCGGAAATGATCGGCGAGGTGCTCGACGTCATGGTCAAGCTCGCCCGGGAAGGCATGACCATGGTCTGCGTCACCCACGAAATGGGCTTTGCCCGGGAAGTGGCCGACCGCATCGTCTTCATGGACGAAGGCCAGATTCTCGAAATCGCCACGCCGGCGGAGTTTTTCACCAGCCCCCGCCATCCGCGCACGCAAAAGTTCCTGGAACAGATTCTGTAAACCTGACCAGTGCCGCACGTAAAAAAGCCGCCCAAGGTGAAACGGGCGGCTTTTTTATTGTTTAAAGGCGAGGCTGCGCCGCGTGGGAGAACCAGCGCCGGTCGCGGCGTGCGGCGCAACGGTCAGGCATCATACTGAAAAGAACGCTGTATTTCGTAAAACAGGAATCCGGCCAAAAATCTATATCCCAATCCCAAACTGACCCATAACCTCTTTCACTTTATCCATTAAACTTGCGGCGGCACCAGCAGTGGTTAAAGCTAAATTTGCCTTACCTAACCATTTGGTTATCACGTCAGGATTCGGTTCAGTACTCTCCTCTAGCTCCTCACGCACATTCTGGAGATGACGGATTGAATCCTGTTTTACCTCCGGCGCAATTTCTGAATCGTGTATTGTTTGTTCAAGTTCTTTCAAAGAGTTAATTCTATAACTTCGCTCACTATGCGTTGACCCAATATTAATCGCACTTTCAGATATCGCAACTTTTGCACCACGTCCTTGAGCAATCCCTTGAGAATGCGAGGCATTATAGCTGTCACCCATGTTTTCTATCCCCTTATGGTAATTGTTAATAGACAACGATGGGTAGGCTATTCCACGAACACCGAAATCTTTCAACTCAACAATCAGTTGTTGATAAAACTGTTCTTGGGCCGTTTTTATCTCAACTTGCGCACGAAGATAGGCAAAACGTGTTTGCAGAACTGCTTGAAGTCGACCATGTTCGATGGGATCAACTGTAATTGGCATATCAGACAGATCGTCGCTTGCACTCACCCTCTGGATATACTCATCAACATCCGCTCGAACTTTATCGGTGCTTACAGTTACTCCAACATCAAGAATGGTAAATCGTATACCGACTTTTCCAAACCTACTTGTATCGACTGAAAAATCTATATTATAGCCCTTGATCCGTGCATAATCAGGAAAGCCACTAAACAAATCAACAAAGAGACTTTTCAACTCGTCTCTCACTTCAAAATAAGCAATACTCCCATTTGCCTGAGAATCTTCTTCGCTGGAGTTTTCATTGCGGAATGGAGTATTGACGATATTAATTTTTGAGTCCTGCGTTTTTTCCCGTTGAATTCGCGCCATTTCTCGCTGAAGTTCGAACTCTTGATCTCGACGCTTAATGCTCTCTCGTTGATAGCGGATCAAAAATATATATGCCATCATCATTCCAACAAGCAACAACGCGGGAGTCATTATTGTAGAGTAAATGGCCAAAATATCATATTGCATTTATAAATAAAAGCACATAGTCGCAAACCTGTCAAGTCGTCCATATCGAATTCTGATAAATTGGGGACGAAAGTATTTAATAAAATTCCGAGACACGATATAACAATACCGACGTTACAGGATAAATATTCAACAATTTCATTTAGCTACCAACAAAAAACGAAGAATAGGTGCCGAAATACTTTGAAGAACTGGTAGGGACATGAAGTTGCCCCCGCTGCCGGGGTCCGGGATCATCCCCCCGGACCCCGGAGGCATCTTCTGCCTTCTCCCCTTCTCGCCTTCTTGCCTACTGGTGCCGGCTGCACGGCCCTTCGTGGCCTTCGTGGCTGCCCTGGCGCTCGTAGTCGCTGAGATAATCCAGAAGCTTCTTGGTCGTGGCCGCGGTCTGGGCGTCGCCAACGCCCTCGAAGCCGGCGATGGCCCGATTGTACCAGGCCTTGGCCGCCGGCAAGTCGCCAAGCAGATGGCAGACGATGCCGAGCTGGTGGCTGGTCTTGGCCTCGCCAACGACGTTGCCGCTTTTCTCCTCCAAGGCCAAGGCCCGCACATACCAGTCCCGGGCGGCCTCGTAGTCCTCGCCCAGCTGGGCCACCACGCCGAGCTGGTGGCAGGTGACGGTCATGCCGCCTTCGAGGTCTTCGCGTTCGCTGATGGCCAGGGATTTTTCCAGCCACTGCCGGGCCTCTTCCAGATCGCCGGCCTCCTGGCTGGTCAGGCCCAGGTTGTGGCTGGTCATGGCCACGCCGATGTCGTCGCCAAGGGCGTCGAAGGCGGCCAGGGCCTGGGTGAAGCCGTCTTTGGCGGCCACAAGCTCCTTGCGCTCCAGGGCTTCCAGGGCGCTTTGATGCAGGGCCTCGGCCTTGGCCGCTTCCGGGGAAATGGCGTCGTCTGGTGTGTTCAAGGCGTCCTCCTCGCCGCTCTGGCGCGGATCAGGCGCACCGGATGGCGGTGGTTTCGTTTATGTCTTGGCTGACCGACCTTGGTGCCGTGGAGCGGCGCATCCGGTCAAGCCTTTTTACGCCTTCCCGTCCGGTTCCGGCTTGGCCTTGGGCGGCCGCAGGAAGTCGAGCACCCGCTTTTCCGCTTCCCCGGCCGCAGCATCGCCCAACGCTTCCGCCTCGTCCCGGGTGACGTAGTGGATGGCCCCGCAGGGGCACATTTCGGCACAGGCCGGCTTCTTGCCGCGCTGACGACGCGAGGCGCACAGGTCGCACTTGACCACGGTGACGCCCTTGTCGGTCTCGAAAATGGCCATGTAGGGACAGGCCAGCATGCACTGGCGCGACTCGCAGCCCCGGCAGAGCATGGGATCGAGCACCATGGCCCCGTCCACGTCGCGCACGATGGCCCCGCGCTTGCACACCTTGGCGCAGTTGGGTTCGGCGCAGTGGCGGCAATAGAGTGGCGCCATGAACCCGGAAGCGGCCCGGATCATATGGATGCGCGGCATGTCGCCCACGAACCGGCAGACATACTCGCAGGTCTCGCAGCCGATGCATTTGGAATAATCAATATACAGTGTCTTCCCGTCGTCCATCCCGTACACTCCCCTGCGCCTGCCGGCGCAGCACACACTCTTCCCACCCTGCCCCAGGCAACACTGCAACGGGGCGTCTTCCCTCTGGCCGCCGCAGCAAGCGGCTGCTCCTGTGACCGTATTGTCAGCCAGGGCCAGGACCCCTTTCCAAACTTCTCCCGTTGCAGGGGTCCGGGGGGATCATCTCCCCGGCCGCCGGAGGCATCTTCCTGTCTTTTCTTCTCTTTTATTCACCTATCGCCCGCGTACGCGCGGCGCGTCGCGGAACTCGCCGCCGGGGAAGCGGTCGGCTTCGCGGCTGATCAGTTCGTCGCCGGCAAATTCGGTCTGACGATTCTGGGCCTTGAGGTCGAGCCACTGGGCCAGGGACCGGGCGGCACGCAGCCCGGAATAAATGGCCTTGCCGATCTTGCTTGGGCCGGTGAGCGCATCGCCGGCCACGAACACGTTGTCGATAGCGGTCATATTGAGCCAGCGCACATCGCCCTTGCGCACGGATTCGAGCCCCAGTTCCTTGGCAAAGGGCGGCGTGGCCACTTCGCCGATGGCCGCCACCAGCAGATCGGCCGGCAGTGTTTTCAGCTCGCCGCCCTGACGGTAGGACAGGCCGACGAGAGCCGTCTCGCCCAACACGGCCTCGGGCAGGCAGCCTTCGTGCCAGGCGACGCCGGCCGCCTCCAGCCGGTCAATCTCGATGGCCCCGCAAGGGGCTTCGGAGCGGCTGCGGCGATAGAGCATCGCGACCGAGGCCGCGCCCAGAGCCACGGCGCCGTGGGCCACGTCCACGGCCGAGTGTCCGGCCCCGAGGACGATCACCCGCTTGCCGGCCACATCCGGGGCCTTGACCCCGGGGGCGCAGTAGTGGGCGGCCCGGATGGGAAAGAGAAATTGCAGGCCCGACAACACCCCGGGCAGATCCTCGCCCGGGATGCCGAGCCGACGCGAACGCCAGGAGCCGGTGGCGATCATGATGGCCTCGTGCTTGGTGATCATCTCGCCCAGGCCCTTGACCTCGTTGCAGAAATGATCGCCCTCTTCCTCAAAAAGCGGCGCGCTGCAACAGATCTTGGTGTGGGTGTGAAAAATGACGCCGTAGCGCCGGGCCATACGCAGGGTGCCGGCCTCGATGCGCTCGCGCGGGATGCGATGGCCGGGGATGCCAAAGAGCATAAGGCCGCCAGGGCGCGGCATTTTGTCATAGACTTCCACGGCATGGCCCAGGCACGACAGGTAGCCGGCCGCAGCCAGGCCAGACGGCCCGGCCCCGATGATGCCGACCGAAATACCGCTTGGGGGCGGGGGATCGCCGCACAGAAAATTGAAATTCATGGGTTCCATGGCTGCTCCGGGTTTGGGCCAGCCTACGCCAAAGATCGGGCCGGTTCAACGCGGCAACGGGTGACTTTCACACGTGAATATGCGAACAATCCCGCCCCGCCAGGGGAGGAAAAGGACACAGCCATGACACGGATCTATTGCAAGCTGGTTGGCTCGGCCGTGCTCTGGGGCGGCACCTGGGTGGCCGGGCGGATGCTTGGCACGTATATGGGACCGTTTTCTGCGGCCTTTTTGCGTTTTGCCCTGGCCTCGGTCTTCCTGTATTTTCTCACCGCCCGCATCGAGGGCCGGTTTCCCAGGCTTTCCAAGCAGGACCTGCCCTGGCTGCTGACCCTGGCCGCCACCGGCATCTTTGCCTACAACGCCCTTTTCTTCGCCGGCCTGCGCACGGTTCCGGCCGGCCGGGCAGCCTTGATTGTGGCGTGCATTCCGTCGGTGGTGGCGCTTTTTTCCGGCCTGCTCTTTCGGGAAGCCTTCCCGCCGCTCAAGATCGCCGGCATCGTCGTCTCGTTTGCCGGGGTAGGGCTGATCGTCTCCGGCGGCGACCCGCTGGCCCTTCTGGCCACAGGACTTTCCCCGGGCGATCTGTGCATCTTTGGCTGCGTGGCCGCCTGGGCCGCCTATACCCTGGCCGGCAAGAAGGCCATGGAGCGCATTGCGCCCTACAGCGCCGTCACTTGGTCGTGCATCCTGGGCGCTTTGCTGCTGTTGCCGCCAGCCCTGGTGATGGGGCTCTCGCGCGACGTCGCCGCCGCCGGCCCTATTGCCTGGGGACTGATCGCCTTTTTCGGCATCCTGGCCACGGGTTTTGGATTTTCCTGGTATTATGAAGGCGTCAAGGCCATCGGACCGACCAAGGCCGGGGTATTTATCAACCTCGTCCCGGTAGTGGCCGTGTTTCTGGGCTGGCTTATACTGGACGAACCCTTGTCTCATGCCCTGGCCTTGGGCGGCCTCCTGGTGCTTTTTGGCGTGTGGCTGACCAACCGCAGACCACTGGCGCAGCGAGGTTAACAGTCTTGCCTTCAAGCCGGCGAGAGGCTAATGCAGGCCCATCCTCCCCCTCTGTGGAGTCCCCGGTCATGGAAATGCAGACAATTCCGGCAACGGTCCTTATCGTTGACGATGCCCCGTCCAATCTGGCCATCCTCACCGAGACGCTGCGCGCGGAATACGACGTGCGCATCGCCAGCAGCGGCAACGAAGCCCTGCGTCTGGTGGATGAAAATCCGCCCGACCTGATTCTGCTTGATATCGTCATGCCGGACATGGACGGCTACGAGGTCTGCCGCCGCCTCAAGGCCAGGGCCGCCACCCGCAATATCCCGGTCATTTTTCTCACAGCCAAGGGCGACGTGGCCGACGAGACCATGGGACTGGCCCTGGGGGCCGTGGACTACATCGTCAAGCCCGTCAGCGTCCCCATTGTCCAGGCCAGGGTGCGCACCCATGTGGAACTCAAGCGGCGGGGGGATCTGCTCGAAACCCTGTCCATGCGCGACGGCCTGACCGGCATCGCCAACCGCCGCCGCCTCGACGACTGCCTTGGCCGGGCCTGGCGACAGTCCGTGCGTAGCGCCACGCCATTGGCCCTGATCATGGCCGACATCGACTGTTTCAAGGCCTACAACGACACCTATGGCCATCTGGCTGGCGACGAGTGTTTAAAGGCCGTGGCCCGCACCCTGTCCGGGGCGCTCAAGCGTCCGGGCGATCTGGCGGCACGGTTTGGCGGCGAGGAATTCGTCATGGTGCTTGAGGAAACCGACATCGGCGGCGCGCTGCATCTGGCCGAGGCCATGCGGGCCGCTGTGGAGGCGCTGGGCCTTGCGCACGCCGGCTCCAGCGTTGCCAAGGTGCTGACCATCACCCTTGGCGCGGCCTGCACCATCCCCACGACGGCCGCCACCCCGGAATCGCTCCTGTGCCTGGCCGATCGCAAGCTCTACGAGGCCAAGCTGGCCGGCCGCAACCGGGTGCTCGGCATCCATCTCCCCTGATCCCGCCGGCCGCCGGAGGCATCTTCCATCTTCTTTCCTCGCACGTCCCCGGCCGCCATCGGCCTTGATCGCCGGGGGCTTGTCTGTTAGTCCTTTTCGGTTGCGAATCGTTGACGCGCCAGTGCGCGCCGGACCTTCCGGCGTCGTCGGATACGGCTTTGGTCCCAAACTGCCACCTTCAACCCCGGGAGCGACCCATGCGCAAACGTTTTGGCCTTCTTCTGGCTGCTCTGGCCGCCTTTGTCCTGTGCTTCGGCGGCTTGGCCCAGGCTGAGGAAAAAGTCTACGTCAACGGCATCGACTTCGGTTTCCCGCCCTTTGGCTTTGTGGACAAAGCCGGCAAACCCACCGGATTTGACGTCGAGTCCCTGGACTGGATCGCCAAGAAAATGGGCTTTACCGTCAAACATCAGCCCATGGACTGGGACGGCATCATCCCGGCCCTGCTCGCCAAAAAGATCGACATCATCGCCTCGGGCATGAGCGCCACGGCCGAACGCGCCGAGAAGGTCGATTTCTCCATTCCCTACTACGAAGTCACCCAGGTGCTCGTGGTCGGCGACAAGGAAGCCGCCCCCCTGGCCGATCTGCTCAAGTCCGGCAAAAAGATCGGCATCCAGCGCGGCACCGTGACCGCCAAGCTGCTTGAGGGTCTGGTCACCCAGCCCGGCTACAAGTTCGAGCTGGTGCCCTACGACTCCACCGACCTGTCCATGGAAGACGTGAAAATCGGCCGCATCGCCGGTTCCGGTATGGACAGCACCATTGCCAAGGAAATCATGAAGGCCCCGGGCTTCAAGGTCGCCGGCACCTTCGACGCCGCCCCCGAGAAGTACGGCTATGCCATGCGCAAGGAAGACAAGGAGTTCCAGGACAAGGTCAACAAGGGCCTCAAACTCCTCATGGCCGATCCCTACTGGGGAGAGCTCAAGGCCAAGTACGGCCTGTAAACCACTGCCCGACGTTGCCGGGTCCGGTCCGCCCCGCGCGGTCCGGACCCGGACGACTCCCCCCGGACGTTTTTCATGGAAGGACTTCTCAAAGCCGCCCAGGCCAGCTGGGACGCCCTGCCGTATATCCTCGGCGGCCTGTGGTGGACAGCCGGGCTTATCATCGGGGCCATGCTCGTCGGGTTTCTCCTCGGCGTGCCCCTGGCCGTGGCCCATGCCTACGGCCGGCCGCTTTCGCGCAAACTCGTTGCCGGCTATGTCTGGCTCTTTCGCGGCGTGCCCATCCTGGTCCAGCTCTATCTCTTTTATTTCGGCATCATGGCCTATCTGAGTGAACTCCCGGCCCTGTCCTTTCTGCCGCTTTCCTCGGGCTTTCTCTCGGCCATCATTGTCCTTGGCCTGACCAGCGCCGCCTACCAATCGCAAATTTTTCGCGGGGCCATGAACAGCCTGCCGGCCGGACAGTTACGGGCGGCCAAGGCCCTGGGCATGAGCGACGCCGTGGCCATCCGCACCATCATTTTGCCGCAGGCCCTGCGGCTGGCCATCCCGGCCTGGTCCAACGAGTATTCCATTTTGCTCAAGGACTCGGCCCTGGCCTTTACCATCGGTGTCCTGGAAGTCATGGCCCGCACCCGGTCCGTGGCCGCCACCACCCACCAGCCGCTGCCGCTTTCCCTGTTGGCCGGGGCGCTCTTTTTCTTTCTCACCTGGGCCGGCATCAAGGCCCTCAAACGCCTCGAAGCCAAGGTGCGCATCCCCGGATACGCGCACCAGGGAAGCCTGTAGCATGGATGATCGGGTCATTTTACGCCTGGAGAACATCGTCAAGACCATCGGCGGCCAACGCATCCTCGACGATGTCTCGCTTTCGGTCAAAAAAGGCCGGCTCAAGGTCCTGATAGGCCCGTCAGGGGCCGGCAAATCCACGCTGCTGTCCTGCATCAATTTCCTGTCGCCCCCGGACTCCGGCACGGTGTCCCTGGACGGTGTGCCGGTCAACGGCAAGAGCAAGAAAGAGCTGCTGGCCCTGCGCCAGCAGGTCGGTATGATCTTTCAGGATTTCAACCTGTTCGATCACCTAAGCGCCCTGGACAACGTGCGCGTGGCCCTGATCAAGGTCAAGGGTCTGGACAAGCGCACCGCCACCAACCGGGCCATGGAAGAACTCGCCCGGGTGGGCCTGGCCGACAAGCCCTCGCTCTACCCGGCCCAGCTCTCCGGCGGCCAGAAACAGCGCGTCTCGGTGGCCCGCGCCCTGGCCATGGACCCCAAGGTGCTGCTTTTGGACGAACCCACTTCGGCCCTGGACCCGGAACTGATCGGCGAGGTCTTAAGCGTCATCCGCGATCTGGCCGACGAGGGCATGACCATGGTCATGGCCACCCACCAGATCAGCTTTTCGGCCTCGCTGGCCGACGAATTCCTGTTCATGGAAAAAGGCCGCATCGTGGAACGCGGCACGCCAACGACACTGCTCGCCCGGGACTCCGGCAGCCGTACCCAGTCGTTTTGCGCCAAGCTCAGCGAACTGGCCGGCGACGGCCACTGCGAGATCGCCCCTCCTCTCCGGGCGTAAGGAACGACGCAGCAGCATGGACGGTTTTTTCACCTTCGCCGCCGAGCGTATCCTCCCGACCCTGGACGCCGGCCTGTGGACGAGCATCCTGATGATCGTCCCGGCCTCGCTTTTGGGCGTTGTCATCGGCGTCTCGGTCGGGGCCGTCCGGGTCTACGGACCACGCCCCCTGGCCCGGATCTGCGACGGCTACGTTTCGCTGTTTCGCGGCACGCCGCTGGTCGTACAGCTCTATTTCTGGTATTTCGCCCTGCCCTACGTCACCATCGGCGGCATTGCCCTGGTGCTTCCCCCCATCTGGGCCGCCATTGTCGGCTTTGGCCTGTGCAGCGGGGCCTATCAGTCCGAGTACATCCGGGGCGGGCTGCTCTCGATCAAGCGCGGCCAGCTGCGCGCCGCCCAGGCCCTGGGCATGACGCCCTTTCAGACCATACGCTCCATTGTCATGCCGCAAGCCTTTCGCCGGGCGCTCCCGGGCTGCGGCAACGAGATCGTCTACCTGATCAAGTATTCCTCGCTGGCCTCCATCATCACGGTGAGCGACCTGACCGGCATGGGACGCAGTCTGGCCAAATCGACCTTTCGCAATACCGAGGTCTTTGTCGTGGTTGGCCTGTATTATCTGGCGCTGGTGACCCTGGCTGCCTTTGTCTTGCGCCTCGTGGAAAAAAAACTCGAAATCCCGGGATTTGAAAGCAAGAAGGACTGACCGCCATGACCATGGACGCTGCCCTCCTGACCCTGCTTTCCCGCGAGTTCGGCCCGGACCTGACCGCCGCCCCCGAGGCCCTGGCCGCTGCCGCCACCGACGATTCCGGCCTTTTCCTGCCGCCCGACGCCGTCTTTTTTCCCAAGGACGCAACCGCAATCAGCCGGCTCCTGCAAGCGGCCGGCCGCCACGGCTTCGCCGTCACCCCGCGCGGGGCCGGCACCGGGTTGGTTGGCGGCTGTCTGGCCGAAACCGGCGGCGTGGTGGTGGATATGAGCCGCATGAGCCGCATCACGGCCATCGACACGGCCAACCTGTGCGCCGTGGTGGAGCCGGGCGTCATCACCAAAACCCTGCGCGACGCCGCGGCCGGCGTCGGCTTGTTTTATCCGCCCGATCCGGCCAGCTTTGCCACCTGCACCATCGGCGGCAACGCCGCTACCAATGCCGGCGGCCCGGCCTGCGTCAAATATGGCGTCACCCGCGATTATGTCCTGGGACTGACCGCCGTGTTGCCTGACGGCGAAATCGTGTCCGCCGGCACTGCCACCCGCAAGGGCGTGGTCGGCTACGACCTGACCAGCCTCCTGGTCGGTTCGGAAGGCACCCTTGGCATCATCACCGAGCTGACGCTCAAGCTCATCCCCCACCCCCGCGAGGTGCGGGCCGTGGCCGCCCTTTTCACCGACGCCCGAACGGCCGTGGCCACGGTGGCGGCAATCATGGCCGGCGGGGTGTCGCCCTGCGCCCTGGAGCTCATGGACCGGGCCTGTCTGGGGATTGTGGAAGAACTGCTGCCCTTTGCCCTGCCCGGCGGCGAGGCGGCGCTGCTCCTCCTTGAAGCCGACGGCGACCCGGATCAGGCCGCCCGGGACATCGGGCGCATGGAAGCAATTTGCCGCGACCGGGGGGCTTTGGCCATCCTGCCGGCAGCCGACGCCGCCCGCCGCGATGCCCTCTGGGACATCCGCCGCCAGATTTCCAGCCGCATCCACGAAAGCGCCCCGGTCTACCTGTCCGAGGATGTGGCCGTGCCCATCAAACGCATCCCGGACCTCATCGCCGCCCTGCCGGCGCTTGGAGAGCGCCACGCCCTTCGCGTTTACGCCTTCGGCCACGCCGGCGACGGCAACATCCACGTCAACATCACCGGCGAGGAAGGCTGCCGGGAGCGCACCCACGCCCTGGCCCAGGACCTCATCCGCGTGGTCCTCGACCTGGGCGGCACCATGTCCGGCGAACACGGCATCGGCCTGGCCAAACGCCCGTTCCTGGCCATGGAGCTTTCGCCGCGTTCCATCCGCCTGCAACGAGGCATAAAGACCCTGTTCGACCCGGCCGGCATCCTAAACCCAGGCAAAGTCTTTCCCTGATCCCGCCGCCCCAAGAACGCGCCCCCATCCGTCCCCTGGCCTCTGTCCACACCCCCTGCTTCAGGCTGCTCGCCCATAAAACCAGCGCCCTGCCGTGATCTTGGGCAACAGAATCTCCCAAGCGACAGTCGACGGGGCAAGTATCATAGTCGCCTTGCGCCATCATTAAGTCATCTTTTCCTCTGGATACTGCCGCACTTTTACTCTACCGTTGGACAAGTCGGATGTATCTTCCGCCTTACGAAAGACAACTGATTCGCTCTGAAGACCTTTCTTTTGAGGCTGATGCTTCCTGGAGTTCCTTATCCCAACCACCTCTGGCCTGAGGAAAACCAGCGAGACGCCGTTCCTTGAATCTCCTGGTCGACGACCCGCTGTTTAAGGATTTGCCCCGGCCCTTTACCGCGCCGGAAGTCCATGGCTGGGCGGTGTATGATCCGCCCAAAGGCTTCGAGGTCGTGGCCGAGTCCGGCTACATCCAGGCCCTGCGCAGCCAGGACGGGCGCATCCATGGGACGCAGTTCCATCCGGAAATAAAAGTACCCTACAACCAAGCCGAAGTCGTACTGCAGCGTTTCCTTGAAGACGCCCTGGCCCGGACGAAATAACGCTGCCCCAAAGGAAACGGCATCCGTTGCCAACCCAAAGGAGTCCCATGCCTGCCCCTTCGCGTAAAACCATCGGCGTCTGGACCCTGACGCTTATGACCGTGGCCGCCGTCGTCAGTCTGCGAGGTCTGCCCATGATGGCCAAGGAAGGTCTGTCCATGATCTTCTACATCCTTTTCTCCGCCATCTTCTTCCTGGTTCCGGCCTCCATGGTGGCCGCCGAACTTGGCGGAGCCTTCAGCAACCAGGGCGGCGGCGTCTACACGTGGGTCAAAGAAGCCTACGGCTCACGCTGGGGCTTCACGGCCATCTGGCTGCAATGGATTCAAAACGTCGTCTGGTACCCAACCGTGCTCGGCTTTGCGGCCGGTGCCCTGGCCTATACCTTTATGGACCCGTCACTGGCTTCAAACGGCGTTTACACCGGGGCAGTGATCCTTATCTGCTATTGGGCCGCAACCGCCATCACCCTGGCCGGCTCCACCTTCGCCAACTCCGTCACCAAATACGGCGTGTTGCTCGGTACGGTGCTGCCGGGCGTCTTTATGATCGTCCTTGGTCTTTTGTGGGTGGACCAGGGCAATGCCTTGCAGTTCCTGCACACAGCCCCGGCGGCCGTTGGCCAGGGGGTGGCCCAGGCGCTGCCCCATGCCCGGTTTTTCCCCCAATTAAACGGCCTTGGCAGCGTGGCCTTCCTCGCCGGTATTATCCTCCTTTTCGCCGGGGTGGAGGTCCACGCCGTCCATGCCAATGAGATGGAAAATCCGCCCAAGCAGTTCCCGGAAAGCCTTTTCCTGGCGGCAGGCATCATCCTGACCCTGTTCACCCTGGGTTCGCTGGCCGTGGCGGCCGTGATCCCGGCCAACGAGATCAGCCTGACCGCCGGTCTCATGCAGGCCTTTAAGCTGTTGCTAGAAAAATTCGGCATGGGGTTTCTCACTCCGGCCGTGGGCTTTTTAGCCGCCTTCGGAGCCATCGGCGGGGTCATGAGCTGGGTGGGCGGTCCGAGCCGGGGCCTTTTGGAAACGGCCAAGAGCGGTGAACTGCCACCGTTTATGGCCAAGACCAATGCCAAGGGGATGCAGGTCAACATTCTGCTCATCCAGGCGGTCATCGTCAGTCTCCTGGCCTCGCTCTACTTTATCATGGATAACGTGAGCACGGCCTTTTTCGTCCTCTCGGCCATGACCGTGTCCCTCTATCTGGTCATGTACATCCTCATGTACCTCGCGGCCATCAAGCTACGCTACACGCGCCCGGACCTGCCACGCTCCTACAAAGTGCCCGGCGGGACCATCGGCATGGGAATTGTGGCCGGCGTGGGACTGCTCGGCGTGACATTCGCCTTATTGGTGAGCTTTTTCCCGCCGACCAATCTGCCGGTCGGAAATCCGATCCTCTACGTGGGGCTGGTTGCGGCCGGGCTGATCGTCTTCGTGGGGCTGCCGCTGCTCATTAATGCCAACAAAAAACCAGCCTGGAATACAACGACTCACAAAGGTCGGCCGATACAGCCCGATGCCACTACACCCAAGACCAAAGGAGCGAAATAATGGCCCTGCACCAAAAGGACAGTGTCCGCGACGATCTGAAAGATGACGTATATGCCTCGGCCGACCTTGGCATAAAAGTCCCCAAATACCATTTCCCCAAGCGGGAACAACGCCCACGCGACATCTATCAGATCGTGCACGACGAACTGATGCTGGACGGCAATTCCCGCCAGAATCTGGCCACCTTCTGCCAGACCTGGCTTGAGCCAGAGATTGCCAAGCTCATGGACGAGTGCCTGGACAAGAACATGATCGATAAGGACGAGTATCCGCAGACCGCCGAGATCGAGGCCCGTTGCGTCCACATGCTGGCCGACCTCTGGAATTCGCCCGAGGCGGCCAATACCCTCGGCTGCTCCACCACCGGCTCCAGCGAAGCGGCCATGCTGGGCGGGCTGGCCATGAAATGGCGCTGGCGGCAGCGCATGCAAGCGGCGGGCAAGCCCGTGGACAAGCCCAACCTGGTCTGCGGCCCGGTGCAGGTCTGCTGGCACAAGTTCGCCCGCTACTGGGATGTGGAACTGCGCGAAATTCCCATGGAAAAGGACCGCCTGATCATGTCGGCCGAAGAGGCCGTGGCCCGGTGCGACGAAAACACCATCGGCGTGGTCCCCACCCTGGGCGTGACCTTCACCTGCCAGTACGAACCCGTGGCCGAAGTTTGTGCCGCCCTGGATGCCCTGCAAGCCAAAACCGGCCTGGACATTCCCGTCCACGTCGACGCCGCCAGCGGCGGCTTCCTGGCACCCTTTGTCGAACCGGATCTGGCCTGGGACTTCCGCTTAAAACGGGTCAAATCCATCAATTCCTCAGGCCACAAGTTCGGTCTGGCCCCGCTCGGCGTTGGCTGGGTGGTCTGGCGCGAAGCGGCCGAATTACCCGATGATCTGGTTTTCCAGGTCAATTATCTGGGCGGCAACATGCCCACCTTTGCGCTCAATTTCTCGCGTCCCGGCGGCCAGATCATCGCCCAGTATTACAACTTCCTGCGCCTCGGCCGCGAAGGCTACCGCAAGGTCCAGCAGGCCTGCTACGACACCGCCGCCTATCTGGGCCAGGCCCTCGGCAAGATGGGGCCGTTTACCGTCATCTACGACGGTCGGGGCGGCATCCCGGCCGTGTCCTGGAGCCTGACCGAAGGGGCCAAGCACAACTTCACCCTCTACGACCTGTCCGACCGGCTGCGCTCCCGGGGCTGGCAGGTGCCGGCCTATTCCATGCCCGCCAACCGCCAGGATCTGGTCGTCATGCGCGCCCTGGTGCGCCACGGCTTCAGCCGCGATCTGGCCGACCTGCTGCTGGCCGACCTGGAGCGCTGCCTGGCCTACTTCGACAAAAATCCCGTGACCCATCCCCTGGATCGCACGGAAGCCGGCGGCTACAACCACGCCTAGTTGTGAAAGGAGCTGAAGAGTAAGAATGCCTCCGGCGGCCGGGGGGATGATCCCCCCGGACCCCTGCAATTGGAGGAGTTTTTCAAGGGGGTTTTGGGGCTGGCTGGCAAGCTGGTCGGCTATGGACCGGACAAACGGCGTTTTCGGTTGACGGGGAACGCCGTTGCTCCAACGGCCACAAGGACTGGTGCCTTTTGGCTGCCCATAAGAAAAAAGGGAGAAGTCATGCCTCGTTTCCGGCTTGCCGCCGCCTGCCTTGTCATCGCCTGCCTGGCCGTCGGGTCCGTCGGGCCGGTCTTTGCCGCAACAGTCGCCATGTACGGCGATTTTCGCGTCCAGAGCACGTTTTTTGCAATCAAAATTATACCGGCTGGAACGCCAGCGGAACCCAGACCGAAGACCGGCTCAACATCTGGCAGCGGCTGCGGCTTCATGCCGATTTCATCGCCACCGAGAACCTATCCTTCCGGCTCGGTCTTTGGATCAACAACCAGACCTGGGGCCATGGCGAGCTGACGGCGACCAACCCGACCGTGGCCGTCCAGCCAAACCAAGCCTATCTCCGGTTCACCCTGCCGCAGACGCACGTCACGGTGACGGCCGGCTACCAGCCCCTGAGCCTGCCCCACTCGGCCGTCTTTTACGACTCCGTGGTCCTGGGGACCGATTCGGGCAACAGCAACGCCGCCGCCTTGGTCGTCAACGCCCCCCTGGTCGAGGACACGCTGTCCATAACGGCCGGCTACGCCCGGCTGGTCGACACGAATCGGACGTATGACACGACCACCACCCAGGTCGCCGACGAATTCGATCTGACCTTTCTCACCCTGCCGCTACGCGTCTCCGGCCTGCAACTGACGCCCTGGGGCGCTGTCGGCGTTCTTGGCCGCGCCGCCGCCCTGCCAAGTCCCCTGGCAAACAGCCTGCTCGCGGCAGGAGCGTCGCTGACGCCGACAGGTTTCGCCAACAACCAGAATGCGGCCATGTGGACCGGCGTCGCCCTGACCGCCGAGTTGCCGGCGCAGTTCAAAGTGTATGGCGACGCGGTCTACGGCACCGTCGGCTTTTCTGACCGGTCGCGTTGCGGCCGTCGTGGCTGGTTTGGGGATTTGGGCCTGGAATATGCCGGATTCACCGCGTTTGCGCCCCAGCTCCTCGGCTGGGCCGGCAGCGGCGAGGACGCCAGCCTGACGAACGGTTCCGAACGGCTGCCCTCCATCGTCACGCAGTGGGGGCCGCGGGGCTCGTTTCTTTTCAGCGCCGATCAGTACCTGACCCAGTCTTCGATGACCACCACGCCCCAGGGGAGCATGGGGCTGGTCCTCAATTTCGATCGCATAAGCCTGCTGCCGCGCCTGACCTCGGTCCTCGCCGTGTCCTACGCCGCCGGGACCAGTTCGCCGGCCGGCCTGTGCAAGGCCGTCGCCGCGACAGGAAGCCCCGGGGCCTACGTCACAATGGGCCAGGATCTGGCCCAGGGCGAGCGGCTCGTTTCGGTCGCCGCCGAGCATGTCTACGCGCTGACCGACGCCGTCAATCTGATCGCCGAGACGGGCTGGGCCCGGGGTGAAGGATTTCGCGGCAGCATCTGGGGCCGACGCATGGTCAATCAGGCCGGCAACGCCTGGCAGGGGGCCTTGGGACTCATCTACACGTTCTAGCCGGCTTGGCGCTCACGGGGCAGTGGGTAGACACGATGGCCGTTGGCAGAGGCCGTGACCGCGAAAACGCCCGCCGCCGCAACGGGCCATGGACGCCCAGGGAAAAGCGCTTTATGAACATTGCAAGGCCCATCATGGCGTAGCCCTTTTTTCAGTCCCCAGGACCGAGGCGCTTGCTACGGGAGGCGCGATATGCACAGGATCCGCAGCATCTCGTCGGAATGGATCGAGCAAGCAGCCAAGGCCTCCGGATTGGAGGCCGAGCTGACCCGCCGGGGATTTCTCAAGCTGTCCGCCTGCGCCCTCTCTGCCCTGGCCTTCCTGAACCTTGGCGAGGCCTTTGGCGAGAACGCCCCGCTGGTGATCCTGGACAACGCCCAAGGAATCATCCTGGCCGATCCCACCCGCTGCGTGGGCTGCCAGCGTTGCGAGCTGGCCTGCACGGAATTCAACGACGGCCGGGCGCAGCCGTCCCTGGCCCGCATCAAGATCGCCCGGGTCCTCAATTTCGGCCTCGCCGGCCCCACGGGCGGCGTCGGCATGCACGGGGACTGGGGCGACGGGCTGGTGATCCAGGGCGTGTGCCGCCAATGTCCGCATCCCGTTCCCTGCGCCACGGCCTGTCCCCAAGACGCCATCATATCCGATCCGAAAACCGGGGCCCGCGTGGTCGATGCCGCCCTGTGCGTGGGCTGTCGCCTGTGCCAGCAGGCTTGCCCCTGGGGCATGCTCTCCTTCGACGAAGAAGCCGGGGTGGCCACGAAATGCTTCCTGTGCCACGGCAGCCCCAAATGCGTGGAGGCCTGTCCGGCCGCGGCCCTTCGCTATGTGCCCTGGCGGGACCTCACCCGTGACGGAAGCCCGAGCCGGGCCACCCTGTCCGTGACTGCCCCGGAAAAGGCCAAGGCCTGCCTGGATTGCCATGTCCCCGCCGGCACGAGGTCCGCGAAATAACCCTTCACCGGGGCAAGGAGTCTCTCATGGCCGTACGCAGCGGCGGGTTTGTCGGCAAGGTCTTGCGCGTGGATCTTTCTACGGGGAAAATCAGCGCCGAGGAGACGCTCGAGCGCTATGCGACGCTGCTCGGCGGAGCCGGGATAGGCTACAGGGTGCTCTGGGACGAGGTCCCGGCCGGGACCGGCCCCTTCGATCCGGCCAACAAGCTGACCTTCGCCGCCGGGGCGCTGGTCGGCACGAGCGTGCCGTGCAACGGACGCGCCACCGTGACCACCATCTTTCCCACCTGCTGGCCCAAGCCGCTGGTCGGGTCGGGACACATGGGCGGCCATTTCGCGGCCAAGCTCAAATACGCCGGCTACGACGCTCTGATTGTGGAGGGCAAGGCCGAAAAACCCGTGTGGCTCATGATCCGCGACGCCCAGGTGGAAATACGCGACGCCAGGCATTTGTGGGGCACGGGCATCCGCCGGACCACCCAGGAACTCAGCCAGGAGATGGGGCCGGACTGCGTGGTGGCGGCCATCGGCCAGACCGGGGAAAACCAGGCCCCCATGGGCATGGTGGTCAATTCCGTCTCCCACTCGGCCGGCGGGGTGGGCGGGGTGATGGGCGGCAAAAACCTCAAGGCCGTGGCCGTCCAGGGCAGTGGTGCTGTGCGCATCGCCGGGGACAAAGCCGCTTGGGAGAAGCTGATCAAGTTCCATCTCTCCATTCTGGGCGGCAACAACCAGCACGTCGTGCCGAGTTTTCCCACGCCCCAGGCCGAATACTACAATCCGGCCTCCCGCTGGATCGGCCAGCCCGGCAAGCGCTGGGGCGCGGCGAAACCGCCCGTCGAAATCAACGGCAACATCCACGACCCGAACCGTATCGCCTACCGCACCAACAGCGCGGCCTATTTCCTGGGCGACGAGGCCTGGAAATACACCGTGCGCGGCAATGGCTGCACGGCCTGCCCCATCCGCTGCCACACCATGCTCAAGATGCCGTCGGTGACCACCAAGTACGGCATCCCGGACACAGGCCAAAACACCTGCGTCGCGCTCATGTTCGGCCGGTCGTTCTTTACGCAGCTCGCCGGCAAGAAAAACAGCGAGGTCGCCATAGAGGCCTGTATGGTGGGCATGCATCTGGCCGACGACCTGGGCTTGTGGTCCAACTACGGCCAGCTGCAACGCGATCTGCGCAAGCTCTACGAGGGCGGCTATCTCAAGGCCCGGCTCGGGTCCAAGGAATACGCCTCCATCCCCTGGGACAAGTACGACAACGCCGATCCGGCCTTCCTGCTCGATTTGATCCCCCGCATCGCCAACCGCCAGGGCGAACTCGGGGAGGTCTTAAGCCGGGGCACGGGCGCGATTTTCGACCACTGGTCCATCCCCGAGGCACAGTGGGCCGAGGACCATACCACGACCTATTGGAAGATGGGCCATCCCAAGCACCATGCCAACGAGGACGACGGCCAGTGCGGCGTGATCATCAACACCCAGTACAACCGGGATGCCCAGTGCCACTCCCACACGAACTTCGTGCGAAACGGCCTGCCCCTGGATGTGCAGAAAAAACTGGCCGCCGCCATCTGGGGTTCGCCCGACGCCTTGGACGCCCCCGGAGACTACACGCCCGCCAACGTGCACAAAGCCAAACGGGCCAAATGGTCGCTTGTGCGCAAGGAATTACATGACGCGCTGGGGGTGTGCAATTGGATGGGTCCCTGGGCAGCCTCCCCCTTGCAAGAGCGCGGCTATGCCGGGGACGACAGTCTGGAGTCGAAGTTCCTGAGTCTGGCCACCGGGCAGGCCATGGATCGGGAGGAACTGGACCGGGCCGGAGAACGGATCTTCACCCTCCACCGGGCGCTGACCATTCGGGACATGGGGCAGGTGGACATGCGTGCCGCCCACGACCTCGTGCCGCCCTGGGTCTTTAAGGACCAAAACGGCGCCGCGCCGTTTACCAAAGGGAGCATCCGCATGGACCCGGACGACATCGCCCGGGCCATGGATTTCTTTTATGAGGTCATGGGCTGGGACCAAAAAACGGGAGCGCCCGGCAAGGCCCGGTATGCTGAACTTGGGCTCGCGGACGTGGGCGAGGCCCTTGACGCGGCCGGGTTGACGCCGAAGGCAGAGAAATGAGCGAAGCCGACGAGGACGACCTGGCCCGAGCGGCCCTCGAAACGGTCCGGGAGGCCAGCGCCGCCACGCGCCTGATCGCTGCCGATGAAATCTTGGATCAACTTCTGGCGCGCGGTTTCGCCGAGCGCCTTGAAGCGCCGCCGGAGGCTGATCCGTGCCTGCGGGTGGCTGCGGTTGTGTCCGGTCTGTCTGGCATCGCATCATTTGAAAGTCTGTCCGGCCGTACTTTATACCACGATCTGGCGCTGCTCAGTCGCACGTACGCCCGCATCCTGGACCACAAAGATGCCGTCGAAGTGCTGTTGGCTGAGGAAATTCGGTCGAATTCCCGGGATTACCCACGGCCCGTGCCGGTGGATCTCTTCGAGAAATCACCCTTCGAGCTGGCCCCGGAAACCATCAAGGCAGCCCTCAAGGCCCTGTCCTGCGGCCAGGAATTTCGGGATATCACTTCTCTCACGACCGCTGCAGGGGCCGTGTACCTGTTCTCCACCCTGTACCTGAAACGTGGCTATGCGGTCTTTCTCGCCGAACAGGATGCATCGTTGGCCATGAACCCGTGACGCGAGGCTGGCCCAAACAATGCGGGCGTCCATCCCCATGGGGATGGACGCCCGTCAATGCAGCATGCCCAGCGGAAACGGCCTCAGTGCCGCAGACTCATCTTGTAAACGAGCGTGCCAAGCAGGGCCAGAAACACCAGTGCGCCAGCTATGGCGCCGATATCCATCAGACTCATGACCGACTCCTCGGGGGTGTCCCCAAGTCGCCGACGGGCGGCTGCCGTCGTCCGCCGGGTTTGCGTCCGGCGATCTCGTGCGGCGTCCGGGCCCCGGGCGGGCGGTCTCCGCGAGTCCGGGTCTCGATGATCAGGCCTTCGCCCCACCAAGGGACGGGTGTCCGGTCACTGTACGTGACACGAGGGGGCGTTGGTTGTTACGTTCGTTTCTGCCAGGACCGGCCGATCTCCCCACACGCCCGGGCCTTGCCGCAAGATCCGAATCCCCTACTCAGGACGATCCGCAGCGCACGGCGGCCCAGCAACTCCGGGATACGCCCGGCCCGGAGCACGCACAAGCGTTATTTGAGAAATCAATCACAAAGACCGCCCCCGTGTCTCGGAAAATACTGTTAGTACAATATAATTATTGCAAAAAGAAATTTTTAGCCTGCCAATGTCCACTCCAAATCAAACCACTCGATCCAGATCTTTAAAGAAACAGGGCTCACAGTCAGATCCCGCCGCCATCCACAAGCGGCACGCCCAGGGGGCGCTGCTGTGAGATGCGCGCCCCCGGCGGCAGATCGGTTGTCACCCAGACATTGCCGCCAATGACTGCCCCCTGGCCGATGGTGATGCGCCCGAGCACGGTTGCCCCGGAATAGATCACCACGTCGTTTTCGACCACCGGATGGCGTGCGCCTCCCTTGACGAGCCTGCCTTGCCCGTCCTTGGGAAAGCTTTTGGCTCCAAGGGTCACGCCTTGATAGAGCCGCACATTGTCGCCGATGATGCAGGTTTCGCCGATGACCGTGCCGGTGCCGTGGTCAATAAAAAACCGGCGGCCGATCACCGCGCCGGGATGGATGTCGATGCCTGTCGCGGCGTGGGCCATTTCGGTCAGAATGCGCGGAATGAGGTCCACGCCAAGGGTATGGAGCACATGGGCCACACGGTAATGGGTCAGGGCGACGAGACTTGGGTAGCAGAAAATGGTCTCGCCCGGACTGCGCGACGAGGGGTCGCCTTCGTAGGCGGCCTGGGCATCCTCAGCCAACAGTTCCCGCAGCTGCGGCAGGGCGCCAAGAAACTCTCCCGTCAGCCGTCTGGCCCGGGCGTCGCAGTCCTGGCATTCCCCGCCCCGTTCCAGTTCGCAAAAAAAGCAGTACCCCCGGCGGACCTGATCGGTCAGCAGGCGGTCCACCTCGAACAGGTTCGCCCCGATATGGTAGCGCATGCTCTCCGGGCTGACGCTCGAGTTGCCGAAATAGCCCGGGAAAAGGACGGCCCGAAGCCTGTCCATCAGTTCGGACAGGGCCGCAACCGACGGCATGGGCTCGTCGTGCAGGGGCCGGTGATAGACCTTTTCGTAAGAAGCCGGATCGCACAATTGCTCGGTTGTCAGCTCCAGGACGCTGTTGATCTTGGCCTGTTGTCGAAATTCAGACATGGCGGACCTCCGGGATGAACAGGCACACGGGTGAAATGCCCCGGCCAACGCGACTGCATCGAAAAAAAGTGCGGGGCCGCACGATCACACGGGGCGACGCTCACGTCGGGCGGTGCGGACCTTGATGAGTTCGGCCACGATGGAAACGGCGATTTCCACAGGCGTGTCGCCGCCAATGGGCAGACCAATGGGGGCGTGGGTTCTGGCCACGTTTTGCCGGGAAAACCCCTCCTCGATCAGTTCTTCCAAAACCGCCACCACCTTGCGGCTCGATCCGATCATGCCGATGTAGCCTGCGTCCGTGTGCAGGGCATTGATCAGGATTTTGCGATCCTGCTTGTGGCAACGCGAGACGATGACCACCGAACTGGCGGCGTCGAGGCTGCGGCCGGCAAAGCAATCGTCAAACGCGGGCAGCACGGCCACCTCATTGGCCAACGGGAAGCGTTCGGGGCTGGCGAACTCCGCCCGGTCGTCCAGAACAATGACCCGGAAATCGGCCATGGCCGCAATCTGGCAGGTCGGCCGGGCGATGTGCCCCGCGCCGCAGATATAGACGGGATCGGCTGCCGGGAACGGCTCCAGGAAGTACGCCTCCGCCCCCCACACCGCCCTGGACGGCGAGAACAGATTGTGGCCCAGCCGACCGGCCTCGCGGACAACGGCATCGGGCAAGCCCCCGGCCAACAGGCGGCCGTCGCCGGAAAGCAGCGCCCGTGCGCCGCCGCCCGTGGCCTGGACATCCAGCGACGAGACGAGCAGGCAGGTTTGGTTGGCCGCCTGCATCGCGGCCACTGTTTGAAAGAGCGCCACGTTGCCCGGAGTCGGATCGATGCGTTCCAGAAACACCTGGACGATGCCGCCGCAAATGGCGTCTGCCCCGTCGCCGATCGCACCCGAAAGATCGATTTCGAGCACTTGCGGCTGCCCGGAAGCCATGGTTTCAACCGCAGCGTTTATGGCCTGGCCTTCCAGCGGACCACCGCCCACTGTGCCGGCGATGTCTGCGTTTTCAAAGAGCAGCATCCTGGCTCCGGCCGGCCCCGGGGCCGAGCCGTCCTTGGCGACGACGGCGGCAGCCACCACACTTTCCCCACGGCCGAGAGACGCGTTTAAAATGTCGATAAGACCTCGCATGGCCGGCTCCTATTTGGTGTTTATGCCGAGGCGACCCGGCCCAGCCTCCGGGCCTCGGCCGCCACTGTGGGGAAGACAGTCAAGAAAGCCTCGACCTCTTCCAGGGTGTTCATCCTGGACAGCGACAGGCGAAGGGTGCTTCGCTGGTAACGTTGGGGCAGACCCATGGCCGCAAGGACATGGGAGGGCGCGGCGTTTTGCGACTGGCAGGCCGAGGTGGTCGAGACAGCAAAATCCCGGTCGTCAAGTTCGGCCAGCAGGATTTCCTGGGGTGCGTCGCCAACGCCGAGGCTTAGGGTGTTGGCCAGGCGCGGCGAGGCCCGGCCATGGATGGCCAGGTCGTCAACGGCGGCCAGAAGGCCCTCTTCCAGATGGTCGCGCAGTTGGGCCAGATGGCCCTGGCCGCCGACTGCGAGAAAGGCCCGGGCCAGCTCGGCCGCCTGGCCACACCCCACGATGCCGGCCACGTTGTGGGTGCCGGCCCGGCGTCCGGCTTCCTGCCCGCCGCCAAACAGTAGCGGCGTCAGCGGCGCTCCCCGGCCGACAAAAAGCGCCCCGACTCCCTTGGGGCCATGGAACTTGTGGGCCGAGAGGGTCAGATAGTCCACGGGCAGATTTTTAAGCGACAAGGGCTCCTTGCCGATCACCTGCACCGCGTCGCAGTGGAAAAGCGCCCCTCTGGAGCGCACAAGCTGCGCGATGTCCGCAATCGGCCACACCACCCCGGTCTCGTTGTTGGCCCCCATGAGGCTGACCAGGGCCGTATGCGGGGTGACCGCCTCGGCCAGGGCCGCCAGATCGAGCTGCCCCTGGCCGTTCACCGGGAGAAAGACCACTTCCACCCCCCTCTGGTCGCGCAAATATTCCAACCGACGCAGGACGCAATGGTGTTCCACAGCCGAGGTGACCACCCGTTTTTTGGCCGGATCGGCCAGCACGGCCGAAAGGATGGCCGTGTTGTTGCCCTCGGTGCCGCAACTGGTGAACACGAGCCGGTCGGCCGAACAGTCGAGCAAGGCCGCAACCTGCTCCCTGGCCGTCTCAACGGCCACTTTGGCCCGGTGGCCGAACTGGTGGGGGCTTGACGGGTTGCCGTAGCATTCGCGCAGATAGGGCAACATGGCTTCGAAAACCTGGGGATCAAGGGGGGTGGTGGCGTTGTTGTCGAAATAGACGGCTGCCATGGGACACCTCCTGGTCAGGACAGATCGAGCATGCGGTCCAGGGCCAGTCGGGCCGGCCCGGCCACGTTCACAGGCACCCGGACCGCCGGCGGCGGCTCCCCTGCCGCCAACCCCTCCAGCACGCGCAAGACGGACAGCGGGCGCGTCCGGTACATGTTGGCGCAAATGGCCTGATGCGGCGACAGGGAGACCACCAGCTTGTCGGGATTGCGCCCAGCCAGCCGGGCCACGAGGTTTATCTCCGTGCCAACGGCCCACTTGCTCCCGGCCGGCGCGGCATCGACGGCCCGGGCGATCATTTCCGTGGAGCCATAGGCGTCGGCCGTCCGGATGACCTCAATGGGACACTCGGGATGGACGATGACCCGGATGCCCTGCTCCTGTTGTCGCCAGGCGGCTGCGTCTTCGGGGAAAAACATCTGGTGCACCACGCAAAAGCCGTTCCAGAGATAGACCCGGGCCGCCCGCACGGCCTCGGGGTTCAGGCCGCCAAGGGGCAGGCCCCGATCCCAGACCAGCATGTCGGCAAGGGGCACGCCGAGATCCTGGGCGGTGATCCGGCCGAGATGCTCATCGGGAAAGAAAAAGACCTTGGCGTCCTGGGACAAGGCCCAGGCAAGGACGTTGCGGGCGTTGGACGAGGTGCACACCGTGCCGCCATGGCGACCGACGAAAGCCTTTAAGGTGGCGGCAGAGTTGACGTAGGTAATGGGTATGACCCTGCCGGCCTGGGCGCGGGTCAGGCTTTCCCAGGCCCAGTCCAGGGCCTCGGGGGTGGCCATGTCGGCCATGGAGCAGCCGGCCCGCTGTTCGGGCAGATAGACTGCCTGGTCCGGGCCGGTCAGGATGTCGGCCGTCTCGGCCATGAAGTGCACGCCGCAAAAAATGATGTGCCGGGCCGAGGTCGCAGCCGCCGCCTGGGCCAGCATCAGGGAATCGCCCACGGCGTCGGCCACGGCGACCACCGCATCACGCTGATAATGATGGGCCAGGATCAGGACATCACGGCCGAGGCGACCTTTCAGTTCGCGGATACGCGCCGCTGCCTCGTCTTCGGTCCAGTCCCGGGGATCGGACGCTGCCTGCGCTTTGGATTCCATGGATATTCCCTGCTCTGGGTCGGGCAACCGCGCCGCCCGTCTTTTTCATCATCAACTCGATCAGGTTGATAACTTCACGCGCCCGAGACGTCAACAATTTCATAGTTCAGACATATGGAATAAGCTGCCGCCTATTTTCGGATGCGCAGGCAATACGTGTTGCCGGACACATGGTGCGTACCAAGGACAACATGGCCGTCCACGCCGATTTCCGGCAGCAGGATATTGCGGCTGTAGCGTTCCCAATAGGCATCCTCGCGTTCCACTTCCATACACCCTCCGGCCGAATGCGTCCCGGCCGCCCGCCATGGCAACGGACAGCCGGGACGCGTCGTGACGACGGACGTCCCGGCCCTAGGCCTCGCCCACGCCATCGAAAAGAATGGTGGACAGATACCGCTCGGCCGCGTCGGGCAAGACCACCACAATGGTCTTGCCGGCATACGTCGCCCGACCGGCCAGCCGCACCGCCGCCGCCACGGCCGCGCCCGAGGAAATGCCGGCCAGGATGCCTTCTTCCCGGGCCAAGCGGCGCGAGGCGGCCACGGCTTCGTCGTTTTCCACCAGCTCCACCCGGTCGATGACGGACAGGTCCAAAGTGTCCGGGATAAAGCCGGCCCCGATGCCCTGGATCTTGTGCGGTCCTGGGACAAGCGGCGCGCCCTCCAGGGCCTGGGTGATGATGGGACTCCCCGCCGGCTCCACGGCTACGCTCTCGATGTTTTTTCCCCGGTTCTTTTTAATGAAACGGGAGATGCCGGTGATGGTGCCGCCCGTGCCCACGCCGCTGACAATCACATCCACGGCCCCGTCCGTGGCGCTCCAGATCTCGGGACCGGTGGTCTGTTCGTGAATGGCCGGATTGGCCGGATTTTTAAACTGCTGGGGCAGAAAATAACGCCCCGTGTCCGAAGCGGCGATGGCCTCGGCCCGGCGCACGGCCCCGGCCATGCCTTCCCCGCCCGGGGTCAGCACCAGCTTCGCTCCCAGAAAGGCCAGCACCCGGCGACGTTCCAGGCTCATGGTTTCGGGCATGGTCAGCGAGATGGCGTAGCCCTTGGCCGCTGCCACGAACGCCAGGGCAATGCCGGTGTTGCCGCTGGTTGGCTCAATGATCTCCATGCCCGGACGCAATACCCCGCGCCGCTCGGCATCCTCGATCATGGCCGCGCCAATGCGGTCCTTGATGGAAAAGGCCGGATTGCGGCCCTCGATCTTAGCCAGCACCGTGGCCCCGGTTCCGGCGGCCAGACGATTGAGGCGCACTAGCGGCGTACCGCCAACCGACACCGAAGCATCCGTAAATACCTGCGACATAGCCTTACCCTCCATGTTTCACCGTTGCCGGCGGCCGCCGCAACCCGACTCCCGGGCGGGACTCCCCGGCGACTGGTCGTGAGCCATTCGCTTTAATCACTATCTTGATCATGTTGATGATGTAATAAAATGCCATTTTCCGTTTGTCGAGTCTTTTTCGCCGGCCCGCGCCGCGAAAGATGGATCGCGTTGCGCCTTGGAAAGGCAAAACCGGCTTTTACGCTGTCGGCAAAGGGGGGTGGTCACAGCCTTCGGGACACGGCGTTGCCGGTTGCCCCGGCCATGGCCGATCCAGGCGGCGCGCATGCCCAGGCCCCTGCCCCACGGTCCGCCCCAGAGTCGAAAGCCGGGACAACACGCACCGGGCGCAGGCCTCGCCGGTTTCGTCCAGACAGGGTTTGCCTGGATAGAGCAGGTAGTCCCCGCGTCGGGCCACCGGGGTGGCGCTGGGCATAAAGACATTGGCCCCGCGTATAAGGGCCAGATTGCGGCCTGTGCCCGGAAACAGGGCGTCAAAGGCCGTGGTGGCCGGAATATGGGTGTCGGGGTTGACCAGCCGGGTCACGGCCAGGGCCACGAAATGCCGGTCCGGGTCCAGGGCGTAGGCGTTTTGCGACCGGCCAAGGGGCGTGTCGGGATGGGGCAGAAACGGCCCCAGGCCGATCATGTCCAGGTCGAGCTCACGGCACAGCAGGATGTTGTCGGCCAGAATCTCCAGGGTCTCCCCGGGCAGGCCGACCATGAAGCCGCCGCCGGTTTGAAGGCCCAGGCTCCGCAGGTCGCCCAGGCAGCGCAGGCGCTCAGACAGGTCGCAATCCGGGTGCAGGTGGGCAAAAAGCGTTGGATCGCTCGTCTCAAAGCGCAGGAGATAGCGATCCAGGCCGCAGTCCCGCCACAGGGCGTAGACGTCGCGGGGACGGTTGCCCACGGACAAGGTGACGGCCAAGCCCGTCTCGGCCTTGATGCGACCGATCAACCGCCCCAGGGCCGCGTCGCCTTCCCGACTCGGAGCCTCGCCCGATTGCAGCACGATGGTCGTCTGGCCCACACCCTCCATCCGCCGGGCAAGATCCAGAATTTCGGCGTCGTCCAGGCGGTAGCGGGCCACCCGGTGGTTTGCGGCCCGAATGCCGCAGTAGAGGCAATCATTGGCGCAGCTATTGGAGAATTCCACGATCCCTCGCAAATAAACCGCATCGCCCATCCGCTCCCGGCGCACCGTGTCGGCCTGGTCAAACAAGGCCTGCTTATCCCGGGTCGCCCTGACTCCCAGCAGTTCCAGAACGGCTTTCCTGTCCCATCGTTTTTGTGCCCGCATGACGCTCCCCTCCCCGCTCTTGATTTGTATACAAATTCAGTATGAAATTGACCGCTGTTGTGGCTCCCCCCCCCCACAACGGACGCTGGAAGCCTTCGGCAAAACAGGCCTACCACCATTTCATCATCAATTCGATAAAAAAAATAATTTAAATTAACTTACTGTAATTTATAAAGTTATCAACAAAGCCTGGGTTTTTCCTCTTGACCAGGGAAGACGCAAATTCTACCACTAAATCGACCAAGTTAATGATATTTAAAACGCATCCATGCCACCGTCGCAACCGACAGATCCGAGGAGCCTGCCATGACCACCGCCGCCAGACCGCCCGCCGTCGGGAACGCAGGATTTGCCGTGGACAACCTTCGCTTTGTCCAACAAGGACGCACCCTGCTTGCAGACCTGCGCCTTCGGGTCGCGTCCGGGGAATTCGTCTGCCTGTACGGGCCGGCCGGCTGCGGCAAGTCCGTCCTGCTGCGCCTCCTGGCCGGATTGGAGATTCCGTCGTTTGGCAGCGTCTCCTTTGCCGGCCGACCGGTAGCCGGCCAGGACATCGAGCGAGGCCTCATTGTGCACGACAGCGGGCTTTTCCCGTGGCTAAGCCTCACGGACAATCTGGTCATGGCCATCGACGCGGCCCATCCCGACCTGCCGGCGGCCCATTCCAGGAAGCGCGCAAAGGACTATCTGGCCCTGGCCGGACTCCACGAGGTCGGGGACAAGCATCCCCTGGAACTCTCCCAGGCCCTGCGCCTGCGGGGAACCCTGGCCCGGGCCCTGGCCCTGGATTCGCCGGTTCTGCTGCTGGACGACCCGTTGTGCGTTTTCGAAGCGTCCGAGCGGAGCGAACTTCAGGAGCTGCTGGCAACGCTTTTTGACGCTGCCCTGCCCCGAAGGACCATCATCCTGGCCACCCAGGATATTGACGAGGCCCTGGCCCTGGCTGACCGCATCATCGGGCTTGGTCCGACTGCCGGGCCGGCCATCGTCGATGTGGACGTTCCCGTCCCCCGGCCCAGGGAACGAAACACCCTGTATGACGCGCCGCAGTTTCAGGCGCTTCGCCGCCGCATCAACGACAGCTACCGCCAGGAGCGGCGACAGCGCCTGGCCGCCCGGGAATTTTTCGGGTTTGGCGAAGGGATTTAGGGCTGCGCCCGGCCAGTGCCGCCGCCCAAGGGCGTGTCGCGCGACGGGCTTTCGCCGCAGCGAGAATCGGCCGGGAAACCGAAAAGCCCCAGCCTGACGCGAGAGGGGCGACGCAACCAGGAAGGAGGAAGAGGCCATGCACCCCGAAAGCTACCTGGCCCAATGCGGTTCCCGGTGGGACAGCCGGACCGGGGCCGTGTCCATGCCTGTCTATCAGACCGCCACCTTCAAACACCCGGGCCTGGGCCAGTCCACCGGGTATGACTATTCCCGCAGCGGCAACCCCACCCGGGCCGTGCTGGAGGAAACCATGGCCTGGCTCGACGGCGGCTGCCGGGGTCTGGCCTTTGCCTCGGGCATGGCCGCCCTGGACTGTCTGGCCCGGCTGTTCGTCCCGGGAGACAGGATCGTCGTCACCGAGGATCTCTACGGCGGCACCTACCGGCTTTTCGAGCGTCTCTACCGACCGCTGGGCATCGAGGCCGTCTACGTAGACACTGCCGATACCAGGGCGGTGGCCGCAGCCCTGGCCCAGGGAGCCAAAGCCCTGCTGGTTGAGAGCCCGACCAATCCCCTGCTCAAAATCGCCGACTTGCGAACGCTTGGGTGCTTGGCCCGGGAGCATGGGGCGCTGTTTGCCGTGGACAACACCTTCATGACGCCCCTGCTCCAGCGGCCGCTTCATCTTGGCGCCGACGTGGTTGTCTACAGCGCCACGAAGTACGTAAACGGACACGACGACGTGGTGGCCGGCCTGCTCGTGGCCCGGGAGCCGGAGGTGGCCGAGCGGCTGGCTTTTTTCCAGAACGCCGCCGGGGCGGTGCTCGGGCCGCAGGACTCCTGGCTGGTCCTGCGGGGCCTTAAGACCCTTGCCGTGCGTCTGGCCCGCCAGCAGGCCAACGCCCAGGCCGTGGCCGCCTTTCTGGCCGCTCATCCGGCCGTGGCCCGCGTTCATTATCCGGGCCTGCCGGACCATCCCGGCCATGACCGGCAGCGCGGGCAGGCCGCCGGCTTCGGGGCCATGGTTTCCTTTATGCTAAACGATCCGGCCAAAGCGCCCGACATCCTGGCCGGGGTGGAGTTGTTTCTTTTTGCCGAGAGCCTTGGCGGCGTGGAATCGCTCATCACCCTGCCGGCGGTGCAGACCCATGCCGATATCGAACCGGGCACCCGCGCCCGGCTCGGCGTGACCGACGGCCTGCTGCGCCTGTCCATCGGCCTGGAAGACCCGGCTGACCTCGTGGCCGACTTGGCCCGTGTCCTGTAACGCTCCCCTGGCCCAACAAACCCCAAAGGCGGTTGCCATGGACCTGACCACCCTGCTCATCCATCCCGATCCGTCCGGAACGGATCACCAAGACGGCTTCGGCGATCTGGCCCCGCCCATCCACCAGACCTCGACCTTTGCCCAGGCCGACCCGCTCTGCCTTGGCCCCTACGATTATTCCCGAAGCGGCAACCCGACGCGCGGAGCCGTGGAGTCGGCCATCGCCAGCCTGGAAGGCGGGACGCGGGGCTTGGCCTTTGCCTCGGGCATGGCCGCCATTTCCAGCGTGTTGCTGCTCTTTTCCCCGGGCGATCACATTGTCGCCAGCCGCGACCTTTATGGCGGGGCCTACCGGGCGCTGACCACCCTGTTCGCCCGCTGGGGGCTGGAGACCACCTTCGTTGACGCAACCGACGTTGTTGCGCTGTCCCGGGCCGTGACCCCCCGCACCCGGGCCGTCTATGTGGAAAGCCCGTCCAATCCGCTGCTCACCGTGACGGATCTGGCCGCCGTGGCCGCCCTGGCCAAGGAATACGGCCTCGTTGCCATCATCGACAACACGTTCATGACGCCTTTTCTGCAACGCCCCATTGCCCTGGGCTTTGACATTGTGCTCCACAGCGCCACCAAGTTCCTCGGCGGCCACAGCGACGTGGTGGCCGGTCTGGCCGTCACTGCCGACCCAGCCACGGGCCAACGGCTCCAAGCCGTCCAAAACACCTTTGGGGCCGTGCTCGGCCCAAAGGACAGTTGGCTGCTGCTTCGCGGCATGCGCACCCTGGCCGTGCGTTTGGCCGCCGAACAGGCAACAGCCCAAACCCTGGCTCCGTGGCTGGCCGCCCGGCCGGAAGTGGCGCGCGTCCACTACCCGGGCCTTCCCAGCCATCCCGGCCAGGTCATCCACCAGGGGCAAGCCGACGGACCCGGAGCGGTGATCAGTTTCGAACTCCACGACGCGACGGCAGCCAAACTCTTTATGCGGGCGCTGCGACTGCCCAAACTGGCGGTCAGCCTTGGCGGCGTCGAGTCCATCCTGTCCTACCCGGCCACCATGTCCCACGCCGCCATGCCGCCGGCCGCCCGGGCCGAGCGCGGCATATCCGACGCCCTGGTCCGCCTGTCCGTGGGGCTGGAATCGGCCAACGACCTCATGGAGGATCTTGACCAGGCCCTGGTCAAGGCAGCGCCCGGGGACTGAGGCCGGTCCCGGACGGCTTGACACAAGCGGACCGGAGCACTAATCATCACCATGTTGATCGTTTTTATTAATGTCACAGAGGCTGCCGCCGACGTCTCCCGTCGTTGCTTGTTTCCCGGAGCTTCAGGCGGTCCCGCAGGAGAAAGCCATGGCAACTGTTCATTCCGTGTGTATCAGTGCGCGCAAGGGTGAAAAGAAACATCCGGTCGACGCCGTGACCCTGTGCGTGGATTTCGGCATCGAAAACGATGCCCATGCCGGGTCAGGCCGCCAAGTAAGTCTGCTGGCCCTGGAAGGGGTGGAGCGGATGCGCGAAAAGCTCGCCACCATCGTTCCCGGTGATTTTGCCGAGAACCTGACCGTGGCCGGCTTAAACGAACTGGGCCTTCTCCCGGGCAGCCGGGTCCGGGTGGGGGAGGCCGTGCTGCTTGAGGTCACCCAGATCGGCAAGGAATGCCACGGCCATGGCTGTGCCATTATGCGGGCTGTCGGCACTTGCGTTATGCCCAAAGAAGGCATCTTCGCCCGGGTGCTGACCGGCGGAATCGTCCGGCCGGGCGACGCTGTTGCCGTGGCCTGAAGGCTTGCCGCCCAGGATGCCGGCCCCGGGACGACGCCCTTCGCAGGCCGAACACCCGCAGCGTGTTGCGATGACGGTCCAGGGCCGACGCCCTTCGCAAGGCAAACACCCGCAGCGTGTTGACGCAAGCCTGCGGCAGCCGGTAGAGTGGCATGGTTTTCTCAAGGACTCAAAACAGGCCCTGGCGGGTCCTCTCCGGCTCGTGTGGCGTTCACAAAAAAACATCTATGTTTTTTGTGAACAAATAGAATAAGTTCAACGTGTTGGTGCTTGGCAAACTATACCGGCAATTACCAAAGACAACACTAGGCCAAGTGTAAAGGGAGCAGAAACCTGGATGTGGGTCACGCAAAAATGCCAGTATGCCTTGCGCGCGTTGTTTGAACTGGCCAAACGCCAGGGCGAGGGGCCTGTCCGGTCCATCGACATCGCCACGAACCAGGCCATTCCCAAACGCTTCCTGGAAGTCATCCTCCACCAGTTGCGACAAGGCGGTTTCGTGGATTCCCAGCGTGGCAAGGAAGGCGGTTTTTTTCTCAGCCGCCCGGCCCAGACCATCACCGTGGGCGAAATCATCCGCTTCATTGACGGTCCTCTGACCCCTGTGGACTGCCAGTTGGACAAACCCCATTTCACCTGCACACTCAAAGGCAATTGCGCGTTCATGGGCCTCTGGGACGAAGCACGCGAAGCTCTGGAGCGCGTCTATGACACCAAGAACCTCAAAGAAATGGTCGACCGGGAAGAAGCCCGTCTGGGCGCACAAATTCCGCAGTACAGCATCTAAAAGAGAGCACCAGATCCCGCCATGCGGGGATCATGACAGATTTTGCCCCCCCATTTGTACCACAACACCGCATAAAGAACGTATCCATACATAATTTTGGTTTTTATCTTCCGGAATGCAATGATTGCCGCCGCCAAGGGGATCAAGGCTCACTGGGTTGCCCCAAGCTTTTCATACCGACGAGTCAGCTTGCGGAACCGGTGAAACCAAGAATGGCCGGCCTCAACGACCCACCGGCATGGGTTGTAAGAAGCATTTTCCACCTTCTTCCGTTGTTCTTCGCTGCGAGAGCGCACAGGCGGCTCGTATCCGGCCGCGAGAATTCCGTTGCGGAGAGCTTCTCCCGTGTATCCAGCCTCAGCACATAATTTTTCGGACTCGGACTCCATGACCGGCTCGGCAATCTTGTTTGCCGGCGCTGCAACATCCCTCCCCGTCAGGACATTTCCGGTTCGCCAGAGTCTATCCCAAATCCCGGTTTTCCTGGGCTGGAGAATCTATTTCAGAGCTCCCCGGCAGGGAGTTTTGGCGCCAGCCCCCTCTGCCCCAGTGGGAGAGAGGGAGCCCATCCTCGGGTGTATGGCGGAACGGACCTTACGCCTGCCGACGCGCCTGACGCCGGCCTATCCCCCGAAAGGGGGGGAACAAATCCCCCTTTCGGGGGATAGGCAAGGGGAGACTTTTTAGGTCACGCTTTTATAAGAAAATGGAGAAGAAGGATCCGGTCCAGGGGAAGGCAGGGATGCACCAACGCGACGGCGCAACGATACGAACATTTTTGACTGGAAGCAAAGAGAAAATACGCATGTAGCATTGCTATGAAGCCTGGGCCGCTTCGCCAACCTCAACTGCCAGGAGGATTGCGTCATGACCAGCAGTATTGAGAAACAATTGTTGAGCAGGATCGATGTGCTGCATTTGCCCGGTCCGACGCCCCGTGTCGAGGCCATACGGGAACGCTTCATCTCCCTGACTCCCGAAATCTGCGTGGAACGGGCCCAATACATCACCGAATCGTATAAGGAGACCGAGGACCAGCCCATCCACATCCGCCGGGCCAAAGCCCTGGAGAAAATCCTCGGCCAGATGACCATCTTCATCCAGCCCGACGAAATCATCGTCGGCAACCAGTGCACCAAGCCCCGCGCCGCGCCGGTCTTCCCCGAATTCTCCTGCAAATGGCTGGAGGACGAACTCGATCGCCTGGAAAAACGCACCGGGGACGTCTTTTTGATCTCCGAGGCCAAGAAAGCCACCCTGCGCGCACTCTTTCCCTACTGGAACGGCAAGACGACCAACGAACTGGCCACGGCGCTTATGCCCCAAGCCGCCAAGGAAGCCCAGAAATACGGCGTGTTCACTGTCGGCAATTACTATTTCAACGGCGTAGGCCACATCTCCGTCGACTATGCCAAGGTCCTGGACAAGGGCCTCGACGGCATCATCGCCGAGGCCCGGTCCGAACTGGCCGGCCTGGACATGACCAATCCCGAGCACCTGGCCAAGATCACCTTCCTTGACGCCGTGATCATCGCCAACCAGGCAGTCATCGCCTTTGCCAAGCGCTTTTCCGATCTGGCCGCCGGGATGGCTGCCAAGGAAGCCGACCCGACCCGCAAGGCCGAACTGCTGGAGATCGCCCGGGTCTGCGCCGCGGTGCCGGCCTCACCGGCCCAAACCTTTGCCGAGGCGCTCCAGTCCTTCTGGTTCATCCAGCTCGTCTTGCAGATCGAATCCAACGGCCACTCCATCTCGCCCATGCGCTTCGACCAGTACCTGTTCCCCTATCTGTTGCGGGACAAGGACCTCGGCATTGAAAAAGCCCAGGAGTTGCTGGACCTGCTCTTCATCAAGTTCAACGAAATCAACAAGGTGCGCGACGAAGGCTCGACCAAGGCCTTCGGCGGCTACCCCATGTTCCAAAACCTCATCGTCGGTGGCGTGGACCGGGAAGGCGAAGACGCCACCAACCCCCTGTCCTACATGTGCCTCCAGGCCACGGCCAACACCCGGCTCTACCAGCCCTCCATCTCCATCCGGGTGCACAGTGAAACGCCCCGGGCCCTGTACGAGAAAGCGGCCGAAGTGACGCGCCTGGGGCTTGGCATGCCGGCCTACTACAATGACCGCTTCATCATCCCGGGTCTGCTCAGCCGGGGGCTGACCCGCGAAGACGCCCGGGACTACGGCATCATCGGCTGCGTCGAACCCCAGGTCGGCGGCAAGACCGAGGGCTGGCACGACGCCGCCTTTTTCAACATTGCCAAGGTTCTCGAACTGACGCTCAACAACGGCGTCGACCCACTTTCCGGCGAGCGCCTCGGCCCGGCAACCGGCGACCTGACCACCTTTGCCACCTACGACGACCTCATGGCCGCCTACCGCAAGCAGATGGAATACAGCGTCAGGCTGCTCGTGGTCAGCGACAACGCCGTGGACGTGGCCCACGGCCAGCGCGCCCCGCTGCCCTTCCTGTCCTCCCTGGTCGACGACTGCATCGCCAAGGGCAAGTCCCTCCAGGAAGGCGGCGCGCATTACAACTTCACCGGCCCCCAGGGCGTCGGCGTGGCCAACGTGGCCGACTCCCTGGCCGCCCTGCGCAAGCTCGTCTACGAGGACAAGGCCCTCAGCCTCGGTGAGCTCAAGGCGGCCCTGGCCTCGGACTTCGCCGGCGTCGAGGGGGAAAGCCTGCGCCAGATGCTTGTCAACCGCGCGCCCAAGTACGGTAACGACGAGCCCTATGCCGACGAAATCGCCCACGAAGGCGCCCTGATCTATTGCAAGGAAGTCGAGAAATACGCCAACCCCCGGGGCGGGCGCTTCCAGCCCGGCCTGTACCCGGTCTCGGCCAACGTGCCCCTGGGCACCGTCGTCGGGGCCACCCCGGACGGACGCAAGGCCGGCACGCCCCTGGCCGACGGCGTCTCGCCGGTCTCGGGCATGGACCACTCCGGCCCCACGGCCTCGGTCAAGTCCGTCACCAAGCTCGACCACGTCATCGCCTCCAACGGCACCCTGCTCAACATGAAGTTCCACCCGAGCGCCCTCAAGGACGGCCAGGGCATCTCCAACCTCATCGCCGTGACCGAGACGCTCTTTAACGGCGGCGGCACGCACATCCAGTACAACGTCATCAGCAAGGACACGCTCACCGACGCGCAAATGCACCCCGACAACTACCGGGGCCTGGTCGTGCGCGTCGCCGGCTACAGCGCGTTTTTCACCTCCCTTGACCGCTCCATCCAGGACGACATCATCTCGCGTACCGAGCAGATGTTCTAGCCGTCCGCAACCGGAAACCGAAAGCCGCCGCCTCGCCTGGGAGGCGGCGGCTCCCCAGACGCCCGAAAACCGGCCACAGGGTGATGCCCATGTCCGGTCCGGCCGGCCCGGCATGGCAAACGGAGCCACCATGACCTTGCGCAAGAAATTTCAGCTTTTCTCCCCTCGGGACGTCGACGCCGACCACACGACCGGCGTGGTCAGCGACTTCCAGCGTTTTTCCATTCACGACGGCCCCGGCATCCGGACCATCGTCTTCCTCAAGGGGTGCCCGCTCCATTGCCTGTGGTGCCAGAACCCGGAAAACATCCGGTCCGCCCCCCAACTCATGTACATCGCCGCCAACTGCATCCGCTGCGGCAAGTGCGTGGACGCCTGCCCCAACCACTGTCTCACGGCCACGCCGGATGCGGGCATCGTCCTTGACCGGGAGCATTGCGCCCTGCCGGAATGCGGGCAATGCCAGCGCGTGTGCTACGCCAACGCCTTAACGGTCTGCGGCCGCTACCTGAGCGTGTCCGAGGTCATGGAAGAGGTGGAGCTCGACCGGGAATTTTACGACCGCTCCGACGGCGGCGTGACCTTTTCAGGGGGCGAACCCTTTGCCCAGCCCCGCTTTCTGGCCGCACTGGCCCGGGAAGCCAAAGCCCGGGGACTGCACACGGCCGTCGAAACCTGCGGCCAGGCCGATTGGCAGGCCATGGAGCCGGGCCTGCGCCACATGGACCTGGTCCTTTTCGACATCAAGCACATGGACGCGGCGGTCCACAAGGAGCTCACGGGATCGACCAACACGCGCATCCTGGCCAATCTTCGCGCCATCGACGCCATGGGCATCCCGACGCGCCTGCGTCTGCCGCTGATACCCGGACGCAATGATTCGCCGGACAACCTGGGCCGGACCGCCGCCCTGGCGGCCGAACTCAAGCATCTGGTCGCCCTGGATATCCTGCCATACCACCGCATGGGCGAACCGAAATGGCGGCAATTGGGCCTGGACTACGCCCTGCACGGACTCGCCCCCCACGACCGCGAGGCGGTGGAGCGGCTCACGGCGTCGCTTAAGCCCTTTCCCATCGCGGTCACCATCGGTGGTTGACCGCGGGAATCCCGCCGCGCTGCGCGCCGGGGAATGACGGTACGTCTTGACGCCGTGTAGTCGCGGCGGCCGTCTCTTGACCTCAAAGGCCTGCGTCATGCCGTGGAAGCTGCCCCGGTCGGGCGGGAGCAGGCTGGGAAAGGCGACGGGAACAGGACCCGTCGTGCAAACGAGGAGCACTGTGCCTGTCCGTCGCCGGATGCCGCCTTTCCGGGCAGCAGGGCCGAAAACCCGGCAGGCGGACACCGTGTCAAAGGAATGCCCGGGCAAACAGCCCCTTCCCTCCCGAAGGAGAAGGGACAACGGCCGAAACCCCGCAAGGGAGGGAACCATGAGTGCGCCGTCATTAGGCAAAGAAATGTTCTCCGAATTCCTGGGGACCATGATCCTCATCATCTTCGGAGCCGGAAGCGTGGCCATGAAGGTCCTTTTTGGCGATGCCCTCAACATCTCCTGGGATACGATCACCTTCGGCTGGGGGTTGGGCGTGTTTTTCGGGGTGCTGGCCAGCCTGCGCTCCGGCGCGCACATCAATCCTGCAGTGACCCTGGCTCTGGCCGCCACGGGGCGCTTCCCCTGGGGCAAGGTGCTGCCCTACGCCCTGGCCCAGACCGCCGGCGGTTTTCTGGGTGCGGCCATCGTCTTTGCGGACTTCAAGGCCAAATGGCTTCTGGCCGACCCCGCGCTGGTCAAAACGGCCGGCGTCTTCTGCACCTTCCCGGCCGTACCCGGCTTTTGGCCCGGTTTCATCGATCAGGTCATCGGCACCGCCGTGCTGCTGTTCGGCATCCTTTCCATCGGCGACTTCGGGGCCAAGAACAAAGTGCCCTGGATCGGACCCGTGGCCGTGGCCATGCTGGTCATGGCCATCGGCATGAGTCTTGGGGCCATGAATGGCTACGCCATTAACCCCGCCCGCGATTTCGGCCCCCGTTTCTTCGCCTTGATCGCCGGCTTCACCCAGCCCAACCTGATGGATACGAGCATCGTGCTCGTGCCCATCCTTGGCCCCCTGGTCGGCGGTGTGCTCGGCGCGCTCATCTATGACAGGACCACTGGAGCCCTCAACAAAGATCCCGACGTCTGCTACTGCGAAGACGGCGCGCAGGAGTGCGAGTCATGAACAAGCATATTGAGTCCACGAGGACAGCACACCGAACCCGGTACTTCATCGCCTGAAAATACTGCCGCAGTGTTGTCGGATGCAGCGTAGGCCGTCCGCAACCGCCACCCCGGGCCGTCGTTTCGCTTTCGAGGCGTCGGCCCGGGAGGGCCGGCCCCTGGCTGCCAGGCATGGCCCGGCGCGACACGACCCAAGGCCATACCCTTGCCAGCCAGGGCAGGATATCGCATGCTTTGAAAGCCGCCTCGGCAAGACACATCGGCAGGGAGGAAGCTCATGGGACCGACATCAGGCAAGCCTCCGATCAAGCTCTTTATCGCCGATGACCACCCCTTGCTGCGCATCGGCCTGCGCCTGGCCTTCGAGAGCATAGACACCATTACGATTGTCGGCGAATCGGACAACGGTTTCGACACCATCGAGAAAGTCCAGAAAACCGCCCCCGACGTTTCCCTCATCGACATAGACATGCCAGGCCTCTCGGGTATCCCGGCCATTCGCGTCTTGCGCAAGGTCATGCCGGGTATGAAGATCCTGGCCCTTTCCACCTACAATGACACCAATTACATCAAAAACGCCATGCAGGCCGGAGCCGACGGTTACGTGCTCAAAACCATCGACATCGACAACCTGGCGCGCCTCATCGAGGCCTTCCATGCTGGCCAGCCCATCGTTTCCCCCTATCTGGTCAATCTATCCATCGATCTGACCCCCGAAGATGCCCGGCCGGACCACCCCGTCGAAGCGCTCACCCATCGCGAGCTGCAGATTCTGCGGTCCATCGCGGCGGGAAAAAACAACAAGGATATCTCGACGGTGCTTTTCTTGAGCATCGAGACGGTCAAGTCGCACATCAAGCATATTTTCAGGAAACTCCACGTCAACAACCGGTTCGAAGCCGTGATCGCGGCCCGGGAAGCCAAGCTGCTCGATTGACGGCCCCCGCATGCCGCTTGGCTCCGAAACGATCCTCGCAATCCCCAGCCCCCACTGGCCCGAAATGCGTCAGGCCCAGGAGACACGACGCCATGAAGCAGTCCATCCAACTTCTGGATCTGATATCCAAAGAAAAACTCGATGAGATCCTGCAAGCCGTCAACGAAGCCTGCGGCATCGGCTCAGTCATCGCCGATACCGAGGGCCGACCCATTTCCAGCGAATCCAATTTCTGCACCTTCTGCAAGGATTACTGCCGGGCGACCACGGAAGGACGGCTGAAGTGCTATGCCAGCGATGCCTATGGCGGCAAGATGTCGCTCAACGACAAGGAACCCTACGTTTACGATTGCCTCAATGCCGGTCTGGTCGACTGCGCAACCCCTATTATCGTGGCCGGGCAGCACATCGGGAACCTCAATGGCGGCCAGGTTCTCGAGGAAGCCATCCCCATGGACGAAGCCGTGCTGCGCGCCAAAAGCATCGGCATCACGGATCTGGACGGCTACCTGCTGGCGCTGAAAAAAATACCCCGAGTAAAACGCTCGCGGCTTCGCAAGATCGTCAACCTCATGTCGGTCATCACGCAGACCATCAGCGACATGGCTTTGCAGCAGATCCTGCTGACCCTGCAATCCAAGGAATATTTGAACAAGCTCATCAACAGCGTTTCGGACTGCATCATCTCCGTGGACACAGATTTCTCTATCGCCGTCAACAACGACCGCTGCGCGGACGTGTTCGGTTGCCCGCCAAGCTCCTTTACGGGGCAGTCCCTGCTCAATTTCATCCAGGATTCCAAGATCCTCAACGCCTATAAGCAGAATCTCGACCTGGGCGTGCAGGACAACTACCGCTTTGAATTGACGGCCTTGACGCAACACAAAAAACCTTTCCCCGCTCAAATATCCCTCTCGCGCGTCAACGACGAATCAGGCAAGGCCGTCAGTTACGTCGCCATCCTGCGCGATATCACCGAGGAAAAACGTATCGCCAAGATGAAGGAAGACTTGGTTGGCATGCTCACCCACGACATGCGCAATCCCATCCTGGCCATAGACCGGGCCTTGGAGCTGCTGTGTAACGGCCGCCTCGGGCCGGTTAGCAGCAATCAGGAGAAAATCCTCAAGCTGGCCATCAATACCAACGACCAGTTGAGCAGCATGGTCAACGCCTTCCTCGACATCTTCCGCGATGAAAGCGGCCGTTTCGAACTCCATGCAAATTACTACGACATCAACAAGATCATAAACCAATGCATCGAAGAATATTCCCTTCTGTCCGAGGAGAAGGAACTGACCGTTTCCTTCCAACAGCAGGGACAGCCTCTTAAATTATATTGCGACCTGTTCCGAATAAAAAGGACCATCAGCAACATCCTTGCCAATGCCATCAACTACAACGTGATAGGCGGCGGCATTGACCTCTCGACCACTGTCATCAATGGCAGCACCCTTGGGCTCAGCCCCTACCTGCCCGGAACGTACCGGCAAAAGGTTGTGCCAAGCCGGAGTTATCTCTGGATCATCATTTCGGATACCGGCTTTGGCGTCCCCGAGGCTTACCAGGAAACCATTTTCGAAAAATTCTTCACGATCCAGACCGAAGAGGGCCTGGGCCGGCGAGGGATCGGACTCGGCCTCGCCTTCAGCAAGCTCGTCGTAGAAGCGCACCAGGGCTTCATCTTCTGCCGCACGCCGTCTCGTTCGGACAGCAAGTCCCGTTCTCCTGGCGTCGAATTCCATCTGATCCTTCCCCACTAGCGACCACAATACCGTTGGATGCATTTCGGCATGGACGGAAGCTCCCCCCAAGACCAAAAAAGCCGTCTGCCCGGACTAAACCAAGATATTCGCAAGCAGCTTAGCCATCCTGAAGTCTCTTATTACGTAGCCTATGATATTTAATCCAATTACAATAACGCTATGAGCGGTCCTTTTGACAAGTCTGGATTCGCGCTTATGGCTTCTGACCATCTCATGCCTGGGTATTCTCCTCCAGGCTGCTTAAGTATTAACATAATGATTATCTGCGGATACGAAATATGGAGAGACTTGGAAAAGACTACTTGGCGGGCAGGAAAGATCGATATAATAAAAACAAGCAACAGCCAACGGATATGCTGATCGATTTGGTTGAAAAGCAAGCTATTTCCGGACTATCAATGATGATTATCATGAGCGACAGTGCGACGCCTTTGACGAATTTCCGTTTTACCCTAAACACGGCAGGATCTCTTTACGGGTACAATCAAAGCACGGAGCGGAATGGGCAATGCCAACTCGTGACTTGACTCAGAAGACAACCACTGGAGATTGTCCACAAGATTATCTGCCTTATTTGGTTGAAAAAGAAGTAAAATTTGCACACTATGTGCCAACAACCCGTCTTTGGATGAGTCAACTTTCCATTCTAACATGCAGTTAGATGGCGGACCTCATCGGATCGATATGGCAGCGGAAGCTAACGTATTCAACTCTTGGATTTTGACGCATCCAACATGGCCGTTGGCAGGCAGCCACAGCCCCCTCTGACCATTTCCAACCAGACCAAGGAGAATAGCATGCATTCCCATAAAGGTTTTGGGCCGAAAATGCTGCGTCGGACATTGCTCAAGGGGATGGGGGCGTTGGCGTTGGCACCGCTCATGACAGGCCTCGGCGCTAAAAATGTGCTTGCATCCCAGCCAAACGACAAGCCCAAGATTGGCAAGGGAAGTCATAATACACGACTGGTGCTACTCGGCACTACGGGCGGCATGACATGGTGGCCGGGTTCGAGCCGGGCCAGTAATTCCCAGGCCCTGCTCGTCGGGGACGCCATGTACATTATTGACCTGGGTTTTGGCTCTTGCGCTCGTCTCGCCGAAGCCTTCAATTTCGGGCACTTTATAACTATCGGCGGCCAGCGGACACAACTGGAACTGTCCACGTACCTCTCCAACATGCGGGCGGTTTTTTTCACCCATCTCCATATGGACCACCTGGGCGACTACCCCACCTTTTTGGAAATTGGTGCCAGAGCCGGCTACGCAGAGAAGCAGCCACTTGTGATCATCGGCCCCGGTGACCGTGGCAGGCTCGACGACAACTTGTCCGGCTATAAGGGCACTGTCATCCAAGCCGAAAGCTGCAATCCGCCTTTCACCACCCCGACTCCTGGCACCAAGATGATGACCAGTCACATCCTCCAGGCCTTCGCTCAGACCTTCAACGATTGCGCTCAAGATGAGGGCTATCCGGACATCCCCAAAATCATCGACGTCAAGGAAATCGGCGATCCCACGACGATTCCCTGGCCGTCCAGCTTTGTCATTCCCGATCCGAACAAACCGTGGACATCGAACATCACCTGCCCGTCAATGGATCCCTTCGAAATCTACAAGGACGACCGACTGCGCGTTACGGCCATCCTCGTCGATCACTTTGAAGTTTACCCCGCCTTTGCCTTCCGGTTCGATACCGAAGACGGATCGCTGGTCATTTCGGGCGATACCGGTCCCGACACCAGGGGAAACCTCCAGAAACTGGCCAAGGGAGCTGATGTTCTTGTCCACGAGGTCATCGATGACTTCTGGATCAAGGCCAGCTTCAAGGGTGTCAAGAAGGGAGAGCCAGCTTGGCCGTTGTACCATCACGTCATAACCGCGCACACAAGCACCGCTGATGTCGGAAGAGTAGCGCAACAGTGCAGCGTCAAGACCCTGGTATTAAGTCACATAGCGCCGGCCAACGCGCCAGTGGCACGCCTGAGACTGGCCCAAGAGAACTTCTCCGGAAAATTGATAGTTGGGGAGGACCTGATGGAGATCGGCATTGGCAAACCCCTTGGTCGCTCCAAGGCGTAAGCTATTTTTAATCGCACTGACGCGCCAACATGACCGTTGGCAGGCGCGCCACAGACGCTTTGGCTACCTGTTGCTGGAGTTGCCCCTGCCCTGGGCGCGGCATAAGACCCAGGCTGTCCTCTGGCTGCTTCGCGGCCGGGAAATGGGCTGGGCCAAGCTTGAGCGCAAAGCCACAGTCGATTCCCGCCAATTCAAAGACGAGCGCACAGGCGGCTTGCCCGGCGATCGGCCCGGGGCCTCACGATACACACGGCGGCCGGGAGCATTCCGGAGCAGGCCGGGTATGGCCCTATTTAGTCGGTCTCTGGATGCGAAAGACCATGGCATAGAGGGCCGGCGTAAAAAGCAGGGTCAAAAGGGTCGCCACCAAAAGCCCCCCCATGATGGCAAAGGCCATGGGTCCCCAAAAAACGTTTCGCGTGAGGGGAATCATGGCCAGGATCGCCGCCAGCGCCGTCAACACCACCGGCCGGCTCCGTCGCAGGGTGGCGCCAATGACGGCCTCCCAGGGCGCAATCGCGTCCCGCCTGTCCTGGGAGATCTGATCCACGAGGATGACGGTGTTGCGCATGATCATGCCGGCCAGGGAGAGGACACCGAGCATGGCCACAAAACCGAAGGGTTGGTTGAAGGCGAGCAACGCGCCAACCGCCCCGATCAGACCCAGGGGAGCCGTGGACACGACGAGAAACAAACTCGGGAAGCTTTGCAACTGAAACATCAACAGCACGAGCATGACCCCGGCCATCAGCGGCAACAGCACCACGATGGCGGCATTGGCCTTGCTGCTTTCCTCGAGTGCCCCGCCGGTTTCGATACGGTAGCCCGGCGGGAGCGTCTTTTCGATGGGCTGTAACCGGGGTAGGAGTTCCATGGAGACGTCCGGCGGCTGCACCCCGTCGATGACCTCCGCCCGGACGGTGATATTGAGGTCGCGGTTTTGCCGCCATAGGATGGGTTCCTCGGCGATATACTGCATTTTGGCCACCTGGGAGAGGGGAATGGGCTGGCCGTTGCGGGCGCTGATCGTCAGATCGGCGAGAAGTTCCGGGCGCAGTCGTTCCTCGGGAACGGCCCGGGCTACGATATTGACCAATTCGGTGCCGTCCCGGACCTGGGAGATGGTGACCCCGGACAGGAGCATCTGGAGGGCCTCGGCGATATCCTGCGGGGTCAGGCCGAGAACCCTGGCCCGGTCCTGGTCCACCACCAGCCGGATGGCTTTGGCCTGCTCGTTCCAGTCCAGATTGACGTCATAGACCTTGGGATTGGCCCGCATGACCTCGCGGACCTCGTAAGCAATGGCCCGAACCTTGAGCGGGTCTGGCCCGATGACACGAAATTGCACGGGAAATCCCACCGGCGGCCCCAAAAAGAGCGTCGTCACCCGCACCCGGGCCTGGGAGAGACCACCCTTGGCGACGAAGGCCTCGACGCGGCTTTTCAGTTGGTCCCGAGCCTCGGCATCCCTGGTATTTAAGACGACGACACCGTAGCTGGCATTGGGCAGCTCCGGGGCCATGGGCAGGAACCAGCGCGGCGGACCGGAGCCGATATAGCTGGTGGCGGTCTTGATGGCAGCATCGTCCTTGAGGAATGTCTCCATGGTTTCTATCGCAGCGGCCGTGGCCTTGAAGGACGAGCCTTCCGGCATACGTATTTCCACCAGCAGTTCCGGACGCGAAGAGGCCGGGAAGAACTGAAGCGACAGAAAGGCTGCGCCGACGCAGGCCAGGAGAAAAAACGCCAGGGTCGCGCCAACCACGACGTTTCGGTGCATGACGCACCAGGTGATGCAGGTGCGCAGCCGTTGGTATGTCGGGGTTTCGTAAATGGCCTCGCCAACCTGATGGGCTGCGCCGTGAAACTGCGGCAACAGCTTGTAGCCAAGGTACGGCGTGAAGACCACGGCCACGAGCCAGGACGAGAGCAGGGCGATGGTCACCACCCAAAAAATGCCGCCCGCGTATTCCCCTGAGGAGGACTTAGCCAGCCCGACGGGAAGAAAGCCGGCGGCCGTGACCAGCGTGCCGGTCAGCATGGGAAAGGCCGTGGCGTTCCAGGCGAAGGTGGCCGCCTTGATCCGGTCAAATCCCTGTTCCATCTTCACCACCATCATCTCGACCGAAATGATGGCATCATCCACCAGCAGGCCCAGAGCGATGATGAGCGCACCAAGCGATATTCGTTCAAGGCTCATGCCAAGCGCGGCCATGATCGCCAGAACCATGGACAGCACCAGCGGCACGGCCAGGGCCACGACAATGCCTGTGCGCCAGCCCAGCGACAGGAAACTCACGGCCAGGACGATGACCAGGGCCTCAAGAAACGAGCGGAGGAATTCGGACACCGAGGCATCGACCACTTCCGCCTGATCCGCCACCGTGCTGATTGCAAAGCCCAGGGGCAGGTCTTTGCGGATGAGCTCAATGGCCTGGTTGAGGTGCTGGCCAAGCTCCAGGATATTGCCGCCCTTGGCCATGACCACGCCCAGGGCGATGGCTGGCTTGCCCTCATGCCGAACGACAAATGTCGGCGGGTCCTGGGCGTCCCGGCGCAAGGCGGCGATGTCCCCGAGCCGGAACACCTTGCCGGCATGTTGGATGGGCACTTCCGCCAGGGCTTGGATACCGGTCAGCGCGCCGTCCACGCGCAGATGGACGGTGTCCGTATCCGTGTCCAGATTCCCGGCCGGTGTCACGGCATTCTGCCGTGCGATGGAGTTGAAGACGGTCTGGGCCGTCAGTCCGAGGGTGGCCAGCTTGGCGTGGTTCAGTTCGACGAAAATGCACTCGGCCTGTTCCCCGTAAAAGCGGACCTTGGTCACGGACGGCACGCGCAGCAAGGCCTGGCGGATGTCCTCGGCCTCGTCCTTGAGTTCACGCATGGTGAAGCCGTCGCCCGTCAGCAGATACAGCACAGAGTCCACATCGCCAAACTCGTCGTTAAAAAACGGACCGAGCACGCCCGAGGGCAAAGTGTCCTTGATGTCGCCCACACGTTTTCGGGCCTGGTACCAGCTCTCGCCCACTGCCGTTGCCGGCGCGCTGTCCCGCAGGAGCAGCTGCATGACCACGCTGTCCGGCCGGCAATAGGTTTTCACCTTGTCGAAATACGGGACTTCCTGGAGCTTTTTCTCGATGGGATCGGCCACCAGACGCTGCATCTCGTCAGCCGTGGCCCCGGGCCAGTTGGCGCTGATGATCATCGACTTGACAGTGAACTCGGGATCCTCGGCCCGCCCGAGCTGCCGATAGGACCAGATGCCGGCCAGGGATACAACAAGGATGAGAAAGAGCGTGAGCGGACGGTGGGTGACGGCCCACTCCGACAGGTTTACGCGCATTACTTGTCGCCCTCCTTCGGCGCGTCGGCCAGACGGACGGTCATGCCGGCATCGAGCTTCTGGACGCCGGAGGTGACAATGGCCTCGCCGTTGGCAAGCTGCCCGAGTACGAAGGCATCCCTGTCGGAGTAGTGGTCAATCGTCACCGGCCGAAGCGCCAGTCGCCCGGTCTGCGGTTCGACAATCCACACGCCAGGGCCGCCGCCCTGGTTAAAAAGGGCGCTGGTCGGAATGCGGAAGATACGTCCGCTGGCGGGAGCTGCCAGACGCAGGGTCGCCGTCATGCCCAGTCGTACCGCGCCGTCGGTGTCCGGCAGCGAATAGCGTACGGCATAGGTCCGGGTGGCCGGATCAGCGGCCGGAGCGGTTTCCCGCAGCACAGCCCGGTAGTGTACGTCCCGGTTCGACCAGAGCGTGATTTCCGCTGTGGTATTCTTAATGTCCTGCAGCCGCCGTTCGGGAATGTCTGCCTGGACTTCCAGCGCACCGTCCTTGGCTACGGCCACAACGCTCTGACCCATGGACACGACCTGCCCGGCCTCGGCGCTCACCTTGGTGACCACCCCGTCCGTGCTGGCCAGGAGCTTGGCGTAGCCCAGCTGGCTCACGGCCAGCTTGTGGGTTCGCTCCGCCTTCTCCAGACGCGCCCGGGCCTCATCGCCGGCAAGGTGTTTCAGATCGTATTCGGACTGGCTGACCACATGCCGGGCCAGCAGCGTGGTATAGCGCCGTTCCTCGGTGGCGGCCTGCTCCTGATTGGAAATCGCGGCCTTCCATTCCGCCAGGGTGCTTTCCGTAGCCAACCGCAGGTCCTTTTCATCGAGGCCGGCCAGCATCTGCCCGGCCTGGACGCGGTCTCCAACATCCACGAGACGTTTTTCGATTCGCCCCCCCACCCGGAAGGACTCCTCCACCTCATGGCGCGCCACGATCACGCCGGAATAGGTACGGTTTTCAACGCCCGAATCCAGACTGACCCGCATGGTCCTGACCACAGGAACAGTCGGACGGTTGCCGTCGGCTTCCTGGCAGCCGGGCAGCAAGAGGCAAAACACAAGGGGGAGAAATCTCGCCCAACGGGTTGCCACTGTGGATTGGGGCGACAGAAATTTGGTGCACAAAGGCATAGCAGACGCCATCCAGGTTGGAAGGTGAAAAAAAAATCAGGCTTTGGCGCTGAGGCCGTAAAAAAGGAGATCAAGGAGTTGTTCAAGCTCCTCCAGCATACTGCTGCCACCGTCGCTTTCATTCACCCGATGTTCAAGCAGTGATGGATACAGGAAAACTGTCAGAGCTTCATGGAGGGCGATTGCCATTTTATAGCCGTCCATTCTTCGGAATTCTCCGGCGGCCATTCCTTGCTCAAGAATGATACTGATATAATTGCACATACGGTAACTGTGTTGTTGTACGACATCCCAATGTTCGTCCATGGCCACGGCAACCATATCGTAGAGCTTTTTCTCCTTGATAATGCTGCGCTTGATGATGGTATGGTAGGCGACGATAAAGCGGGTCAGCCTCTCCGTCGCCGTTCCCTCTTCACCAAGCGATTCCCAGCTTTCGGCTTCGATACTGTGCACCAGCCGGTCGCAGATCGCTTCGTTTATGGCTGCCTTGGTGGGGAAATAGCGATAGACATTGGCCGGGCTCATGCCCAGGGCTTTGGCAATGTCAGCCACGGTGGTCTTGGCGTATCCTATATCCCGGAAAAGCCGCTCGGCCGTGGCAACAATGCTCTGCTTGGTCGCTACGGCATCGAGCTCGGAAGTTTTTTTACGTCCCATGTGTCGCCCTCTCTGGATATGGCCCCTTTAGGACCGAGGCTAAATCTTGATTCAAATTTAATGATGATTTTTATAATTTATCATTTTACAAGTCAAGACCATTTTTCCCCGCTGATTGACAGCATAAATTTACAATGTTTTAAAGTATATACGGTGAAGTTCGGCGACGATTCCGCCAGCGTTACGCTTCCAGGAGAACCGTCCGTACCCCAGTTCGGCCATCAGGATTCCCGGACATGGGCGAAAGAGAACAACAAAAATCTACGGCTCGACGACATAGGACAGGAGCTAGCCGAAAGAATATTTAATGCAGTGCCGGATTCAATGAAATTCACCGACATTTTTGAGCTGATAAATTTCCCTACCATCCCCGGCCGGACAACACGGAAGGGAGCTCGAAGCCGCCAGCTGTCCTTGACCCTGCGCCTTGAAACAGAGATACGAAAGTATCGCATCGCACCACAACGTGTCCGTCACGCTCAAGGAGCCTCTATGCTTCCCCATGTCAAAATATTTACCCTCTCCACCTGCTCGCACTGCACCCAGGCCAAAGAGTACCTCGAAGCGCGGAAGGTTCCCTATGACAGCGTCAGCGTGGATTTGACGGTCGGCGACGAGCGCACCCAGGCCCTCGACACCATACGCAGACTCAACCCGGAGCTGACATTTCCCACCATCATCATTGGTGACAAGACCGTTATTGGCTTTCGTCCAGACGGGATTGCAGCCGCCCTCAGAGAATACGGCTGGGAAACGGACCTTCCGGGCGATACATGGCAGCAACCGTAATGCCTACGGTTTCCCCGGTTGGAGATTGGACAGGTGAAGGCGCAGGGCGGCAGACACTTCGCCCCACCATCCGAAAGCCCCCTGGCCGGGGGACTCAAGACGACCGTTTCGGTCAAAACGTAGGTCAGGGAGCGACGTTGACTGGGAAAACGCGACGAGGCCCTGCCGCGCTACTCAAAACAACGCAAGGTGCCGCATGAAACCGTACAGCCCCACAAGCAAGCAAACGCTGGCGACGATCTGCCGGAGACGATGGGGCGCGACGCGATGCGACAGGCGGATGCCAATGACAAGCCCGGCGGACTGCAAGACCGATATCCAGGCCGCCACCGTGAAATCTATGGACCCGCAAAGAAGATTACCCAGCGTGCCGCTGCCGGCCACCGCCACTTGCAGCACCTGTCCGGCAGCGATGGAGAGTAACGGCGGGAAGCCCAAGGCCACCATGATCGGTATGGACAGGACGGGGCCGCCCGCCCCGGTCAGACCCGAAAAAAACCCCACGCCGGCACCGATGCCGGCCATGATCGCCTTGTGACGCGCCAGGCGGCCGTCGTAACGGACGAGGGTGCCGCGCCGAAACGGAAACAGCGCCGATGCCCCGGCAAAAATGATGAGCAACGACAGGCTCAGGTTGAGGAGCTCGACCGGAGCGCGGGAGTTGACCACGGCCCCAAGCAGGCTCGATACGGCGGCGGCCAGGGCCAAGGGCCGGGCCGGGGCCCAGTCGATGGCATGGCGTCGTTGCTGGAGCCAAACGGCCAGCCCCCCCACGACGAAGAAGCTGCACATGGCGGTGGCCATGGCGGTCTGCACGGGGAGGCCGGCGGCGGCCTGCAGAGCCGGAATGACCAGGACGCCGCCCACACCCGTAAAGCCGGTCAACACGCCGACGACAAACACGGTCACGGCCAAAGCCACCATAGCACCGCCTCCCAGGCTGGCTCCCCGCCATGGCTGGGCCGCCATCACGGTGTAAACGTTTGCATCGCCGCATGACCGCCAAATTGTCAAGGATATAAGGCTCATTTCTTTGCAGCGGCCCGACCAAGCCTTCTAGCTGGTTTCTCCCGCATCGCAATTGGAGAATCATAGCAAAATATAACACGAAGTAAAAATAATTGCTAATTATGATATAAAAGAATTTAAAACATAGCATGAATAAGGTACGATTCGTACGATAATAAAAACGAAGCCCTATTATGGCTTTCTGTTGACAAAAACAGGCTGCTGAATGAAAACGCTTTCATTGGCTACCTCACTCCCGTTCCCCCCCGAGGCGCGGCAGGTGAAGGCCCAGTCCAAAGACCGCAGGCGATCCCGCATTGGCATCAAGCACCAGGAAATCACATGGCGCAGATCACCATCCAGGACGTTGCCCAATTGGCCGGAGTATCGCCGGCCACGGTGTCGCGGGCCCTACATTCCCCCCATCTCGTCAGCAAGGCGACCCGCGAGAACATCGAACGCATCATTCGCGAAAACAATTACATATACAATGCCGGCGCCGCGGATCTCTCCCGCAGGAAATCCTCGGTCCTGGGCGTGTTCATTCCCACCACCGGCGGCACCGTCTTCGCCAGCACCGTTGGGGCCATCGAGGAATACGCCTACGAGCGGGGCTTCCCCGTCATGGTCAGCAACACCCGCTACGATCCCGATATCGAAGAGGTGCTGCTGCACAAATGCTTGGAACGCCGTCTGGCCGGCGTGATCCTCACCGGTTACTGCCAGGCCAACGAGTCGCTCATCCTCTCCTTGGCCGAAAAGGGCCTGCCCTGCCTGGTGGCCTGGGAAATCCTCCCCGAGTCGGTGCCGCTGAGCTATGTGGGCATTGACAACTTTCAGGCGGCCTTCAAGGCTACGGAGTATCTTCTGGGCCTGGGCCATCGTCGCATTGGGCTGATCGTGGGGCCGCGCTCGGGCATCTTGCGGGCCAAGAGGCGTTACGACGGCTTCGTGGCGGCCATGGAGGCCCACGGCATCCCCTGCGATCCCGCCTCCATCATCGAATGCCGGCCCACCATGCTCAACGGCAAGGAGGCCATGGGCCGCCTGCTCCACCAGCCCAATCCCCCCACGGCCGTGTTCGCCGCCAGCGACTTTCTGGCCATCGGCGCCCTGGCGGCCATCCGCGAGTTCGGACTGCGGGTGCCTGAAGACATTTCCCTGATGGGCTTCGACGACATCGAATTCACCAATTACACCTCCCCGCCGCTGTCCACGGTGCACGTCCCGAGCTGGGATATCGGCCATCTCGCCGTATGCCTGCTCATGGACTTCATCGAATCCGGCGACGGCGTGCCCCGCAGGCTCTGCCTGGACACGCAGCTCATGCTGCGCAAGTCCTGCCGGCCGATCTAGATCCGCGCGGCGCAAGGGAGACCTCTCTGGCGGAAAGGGCATCTGGCGACAGCCGGCGCATGGGCCGGAAACGATGGAGTACAGAGGTTACTATGGAAACGGTAGGCATTGTCGGAACCGGTGTCATGGGGCGGACCGTTGGCGCCGCTTTTCTGGAGCATGGCTTGTCTGTCCACGGCTACGACGCCTTCGCCTCGTGCCGGGAAAAGGGCCGGGACATGGGCATCGCCATGCACGGGAGCTTGGGCGAACTGGCCCGGGCCACGGACCGCATCATCCTGTTCCTGCCGGGCCCGACGGAGATCGCCGCTTGCGTGAGCGGCCCGGAGGGGCTGCTGGACTCGGCCGCGCCGGGAACGGTCATCATCGACATGTGCACGAGCGCGCCGCACACCACCCGGGACATGGCCAAAGCGGCCAAGCAAAAGGGCGTGGACTACCTGGACGCCCCGGTCCTCGGCCGGCCGGCCACCGTCGGCAAATGGGCCTTGCCGGTCGGCGGCGACATCGAAGCCTGCCGGCGGGTCGAACCGCTGCTGCGCCTGATCGCCGCCCATGTCGTGCATATGGGCGACAGCGGCGCCGGCCACAAGGTCAAGCTGCTCAACCAGATGATGTTCGGGGCCATCAACGGCATGACCGCCGAGATGATGGCCGTGGCGCAGAAGGTCGGCATCGAGCCGGGACAACTCTACGACGTCATCACCGCCAGCCAGGCCGGCACCGTCAGCAATCTCTTTCGCGAACTCGGCCAGCGCGTGAGCGACGAACGCTACGGCGACCCCACCTTCACCGTGGCCCTTTTGGCCAAGGACGTGCGCCTGGGCGTGGATATGGCCGAACAAGCCGGCGCGCCGCCGCTTCTCGGCCGCACCGTGGATTTCCTCAACCGGACGTCCTGCGCCCAGGGCTACGGCGACGAGGACACCTCCGTCATGTGGAAATGCCTGGGCAATCTCTGGAAGGGAGGGCACTAACATGGCAAAAGCGAAAAAACTGCTCATGCTTGGCGTTGACGCCGCCTTGCCGGATTACGTCAAGCGGTTCGCCGCGGAAGGGAGCCTGCCCAACATCGCCCGCCTCATGCAAGGCGGATTCAGCACCCGCGTCATCCCCACCTTCCCGCCGCTCACCGCGGCGGCCTGGTGCGCCATCGTCACCGGAGCCGGCCCCGGCACCTGCGGCATCCCCAGCCTCATGGTGCGCATGCCCGGCGAGGAGCTCAACTCCTGGCAAACCTCCTTCGACAAACGCCTGCTGATGGCCGAGACCCTCTGGGAAAGCGAAAACAGGGTCGGCCGCCGGGTGGCCCTGATCAACTGGCCCGTCACCTGGCCCATGGAGCTCCCCGAGGAGCACGGCATCCAGATCGCCGCCTCGCTCAACCCTCCCTTCCGCTATTTTTACATGCCCCTTTGGGACGTGGCCGGCAGCGCGGTCTTCGCGCCGGAAAAGCTCCCCTGCGACCAGGTTCCCGGCCGGGCCGTGCCGGTCGCCCCGACGCCGGCGACGGACTGGAAAAATCTCCCCGCAAGCGCCCTGCCGCCCCTGGAATTCACCATCGACGTCCCGCCGGTCTACGCCAAGGGGCCGCGCTACCACGTCGTGATCACCGCCAGCGGCGCGGCCGGCTACGACGCCATGACCATCGCCCCGTCCAAGGATGCGGCCAAGGCCGTGGCCGTGCTGTCCCCGGGCGGCTGGAGCGACTGGATCGAAGAGGATTTCACGGACAAGGACGGCAAGCCCCGCCGGGGCCGCTTCCGCCTCCACCTGGCCGCCCTGTCGGCCGACGCCACGGCCTTCCATCTCTTCCACAGCGCGGTCAACACCGCCGAGTCCTATACCCTGCCCCCGTCCATCACCCCCGAGGTCGAGGCCGCGGCCGGCCCCTACATCGAGGTGGACGACCCCTGGTCCTTCATGGACGGCTGGCTGGAACTGCCCACCTACATGGACCAGCTGCGCCAACTGGCCGACTGGTGGGGCGGGGCCACGAAGTACGCCTTGCAGCGCGAGGACATCGACTCGGTCTACACCTGGGTCGGCACCGTGGACCACCTGCAGCACGTCATGTACGGGGCGCTCGATCCCTCCTCGCCCCATTACGATCCGCAACGGGTGGAATATTGGACGGATATACTGCGCCAGGGCTACGTCCAGGTGGACAATGCCGTCGGCCGCATCCTCAAGGACGTCGACCTGGACGAAACCCTTGTGGTCCTGGTGTCCGACCATGGCTTTTCCGCCCTGGCCTCAAGTCCCTACATGAAAAAATTCCTCAAGGAAGCCGGGCTGCTCGCCTATACCATCGATCCCGCCACCGGAGAGATGGTCATCGACTGGAGCAAGACCAAGTGCTTCCCCCTGGAACCCTGCCACGCCCATCTCTTTGTCAACCTACGCGGCCGCGATCCGCATGGCTGCGTCGATCCGGCTGACTACGAAAAGGTGCAAAACGAGATCATCGACGCCCTGCTCGCCTGGCGCGATCCGGAAACCGGCGAACGCGTCGTGGAGGTCGCCCTGCCGCGACAGTTGGCCTCCCAGTTCGGCGTGTACGAGCGCCAGGGATTCGAGCGCGTGGGCGACGTGCTGTTCGCCATCCGCCGCCGGTACATGAACTGCCCCTTCGTCTACCGCGCGGCCGTCAAATACCGTGACGGCACCGAGCGCGTCATCGAAAGCCCGGAGATGTTCGAACCGGCCGTTCTCGGACGCCATTTCACGGGCGTGCACACCGCCCTCCCCCACGAACCGGACATGCACTGCCTGCTCGTCATGCACGGTCCCGGCGTGGCCGCCGTCGAACGCGACATTCCGGCCAACATCATCGACATCGCGCCTACCGTGGCCGCCCTGCTCGGCGTGCCGCAGCCCAAGGACTGCGAGGGCAACGTCATGGGCGCGGCCGTCGCGTCCGGCCCCGAATAAGGGGCGCGGGCAGGACGTTGCCAGAGGTTATCAGCAATAAACGGCGCATTCCCCGGCAGTGGGTCGTCTTGGTCTAGCGCCGTTACGATGTGCGTATTCCAAACACAGGAGGCTACCATGCACAGAGCACACCGTTTCTTGGCCATCATTTTTTGCGGCATGCTGGTGTTGGCCTGCGCCAGCGCCCCCGCCTTTGCCGCCGACCCCGCCGCCAGTGGCGCCAAAACAACCTTCGGCCTCAAGCCCTATGAGAAAAAACAGGTGCTGCGGGTAGGTTTTTTTGCCGGCTCCCCCTTGTCCATCCCCTTCTACATCGCCGACAAGGAAGGCTTTTTCAAGGAACTCAACATCGAACTGAAGTACGAAACGTTCACCAACGGACCAGCCATGATGGAGGCCAACGCCAACTGGGACATCGGCGGTTGCGGCCTGGGCGGCATGCTGGCCGGCATGGTCGGCTACAACCTGCGGGTCATCGGCATCTCTGATTACGAAAAGAACCTGGCCCTGTTCGTGCGCCCCGACAGCCCCCTGGCCAAGGACGCGAAAAATCCGGACAACTGGAAGGGTACCACCTGGCTCTATCCCTTGGGCACCACGGCCCAGGCCACCCTCGTGGCGGCGCTCAAAAATGTCGGGCTCGGGCTTTCGGACGTCAAGTCCGTCAACATGGACGTGGCCAGCGCCCTGACGGGCTTCACGGGCAAGCAGGGCGACGGCCTGGGCGTGTGGAACGCCATCGCCTTCACCGCCGACGACAAGGGCTTCGTGCGCATCGCCGACGCCCGCAGCCTCGACGTCATGGCCCCCTGCGCCACCCTGGCCACCGAGCAGTCCCTCAAGGAGAAAAAGGAACTGCTCACCACCGCCTACCTCGTCTTCCACCTCACCTGCCAGTGGATCAAGGCCAACGACGCCAACCTCAAGAAGGCGGCCCACTACTTCCAGGAAAACTGCGAGGAGGAAGGCATCGCCTGCACGCCGACCATCGCCCAGCGCGTCATGGAGTGGTTCGCCGGACAGCCGCTCAAGCAGGCCATCGACACCATGACCGTGGCCACCACGGACACCAGCGGCCTCTACACGGGGATTCCCCTCACCCAGGCCCAGCGCGAGATCTTCTCCGGCATGGATTTCTTCATCTCCCAAAACAAGTACAGCGCCCAGGACAAGGAAAAAATCATCAAGGAGCACCTGATTGATCCGGCCATCGCCGAAGCGGCGAAGCAGGTGATGCAGGCGCAGGGCCTTGCCGCGCAGTAAGCGCACGCGGACCGCCGAGGGGGCTTGGGCCCCCTCGGTCCGCACCGGCGAGTTTGGAGAAAATACGGATAATCTCCCGTCGATGCTTGGGCGACGGAACAGGGGGACAATACGGCTATGACACAACCACCGTCCGCGGCCCGGCTCAGCGAGGCCGAACGCGTCGCACTGGTGAAGCGCCAGAAACAAAAGGACAAACAAACCGCCATCGCGCTGTCTGTCCTGGGCATCCTGGGGTTTTTGCTCATCTGGCAGGCCATTGCGGCGTCCGGATTGCTGTCGGAACGTTTCCTGGCTTCGCCCATTGAGATCGTCCGCTTGTTTTTCGTGAAGCTTGTCGATCCGAGTCCGGACGGCGCCGTCCTTGGCGTCAACATCCTGTCGAGCCTCACCGTGGCCCTGACGGGTTTTGGGCTGGCCATCGTCATCGGGGTTCCCCTGGGGCTGCTCATGGGCTGGTACAAGGCCTTCGACAGCTTCATGCGCCCGATCTTCGAGATCATCCGGCCCATCCCGCCCGTGTCCTGGATTCCCCTGACCATCGTCTGGCTCGGCATCGACCTCCAGGCCAAGGCCTTCATCGTGTTCTTCGCCGCGTTCGTGCCCTGCCTCATCAATTCCTACACGGGCATCCGCCAGACGAACCCGGCGCTTATCAACGTGGCCAAGACCTGCGGCGCGTCCAACTTCACCATCTTCCTGAAAGTGGGCTGTCCCTCGGCCATGACCATGGTCTTCGCCGGCATCCGCGTGGCTCTCGGCAACTCCTGGGCGACCTTGGTCGCGGCCGAGATGCTCGCGGCGGACAGCGGGCTTGGCTACATGATCATCATGGGCCGCCAGTTCGCCCGGGCCGACATCGTCATCTTGGGCATCGCGGTCATCGGCGTCATCGGTACCTTGTTCGTGGCGCTGCTTGATCTGGTGGAAAACAGGGTCCTGGGGTGGAAAAAGCAATGAAAACACCAGTTATCATGAGCAAAATGGAGCGGCACGAGCTCAGGTGGCAACGCATCCGCATGGTGCTGCCCTTCGTGTCCGTCGCCCTGCTGCTGGCCTTGTGGGTCTTTGTCTCCCACGGCGAACACGCCAGATTCCCCTCGCCCACAGCCACCTGGGACCGCTTCGTGCTGATCATGGAGCATCCCATCAAGGGACTCAACATCTTCGGCCATGTCTGGGCCAGCCTGCAACGGGTGTGCATCGCCCTGGTCTGCGCCTGGGTGTTCGGCATCGGCTTTGGCATCCTGACCGGCTGGTACCGGAAAAGCGACTCCCTGCTCACGCCGCTTTTCACCGCCTTCCGGTCGATACCGCCCCTGGCCTGGATTCCGCTGATCACCATCTGGTTCGGACTGGGGGAATTTCCCAAAATCCTGCTGGTCTTCATCGGCGCCATCCCGGCCATCGTGGTCAACACCCACGCCGGCATGCGCTACGTCCAGAAAATCTACCTGGACGTGGGCACCATCTTCAACGCCAACGCCCGCCAGAAGCTCTACAAGATCGCCATTCCTTCGTCCCTGGACGCCATTTTCGCCGGCATCCGCACCTCCACCAGCGCGGCCTGGATGGTGGTGCTCGCGGCCGAGATGCTCGGCGGCAAATCGGGCGTGGGCTTTCTCATCATCCGGGGAATGGACTCCCTGGACATGCCGCTGGTGCTGCTCTCCATGATCTTCATCGGACTGGTCGGAGCCCTTCTTGCGGTGGTCACCCAACTTACGGAGTTGATACTGTGTCCATGGATGAAAAAATCCTCAAGCTGAGCTTGCGGCACATTTCCCAGAGTTACGTCGTCAACAACGAAGTGCGCGACGCCATCGTGAACGTCTCCCTCGACGTCTACGACAACGAGTTCCTCGTCATCCTGGGGCCGGGCCAGTGCGGTAAGTCCGTGCTGCTCAACATCATCGGCGGCCTGGAACAACCCATCGACGGCGAGGTCTTCCTCGACGGCAACCGCATCGTGGGCAGCGATCCCCGCATCGCCATGGTCTTCCAGAAACTGGCGCTCATGCCCTGGAAAACCGTTCTCGACAACGTGGCCTTCGGCCCGCAGATCGCCGGCATAGCCAAGGCCGTCTGGCGGGAGAACGCGCAGAAGTACATCGATCTGGTCGGGTTGCAGGGGTTCGAGAAATGCTACCCCTTCGAGCTTTCCGGCGGCATGAAGCAGCGCGTCGGCATTGCCCGCGCCTATACGGGCAATCCGGAAATCCTGCTCATGGACGAGCCCTTCGGGCAGCTCGACGCCCAGACGCGCTACGCCATGGAAGACGAGATCCAGCGCATCTGGCAGCAGGAAAAACGCACCGTGCTTTTCGTGACCAACAACATTGAGGAAGCCGTCTATCTCGGCGACCGCATTGTTCTGCTCTCCAACAGTCCGGCGAGCATCAAGCACATCTATGACATTTCCCTGCCCCGTCCGCGCAACATGACGGACCCGGCTTTTTTGGCCATCCGCAAGGAAATCGCGGACAACATGGATTTGGCCCTTTAGGCCGCCCAAGGACACGACGGCATCATGCTCCGAAAAGCCCTTCACCCCTCGGACCACGGGCCCGCGGACTCGCGCGGCCTTCCATGGAGCGCGAAATGACGACGCAACCCGACGAGATCAAGGTCGAGGTCAAGAACCTGACCAAATACTTCGGCAACCTGCACGTCCTCGACGACATCTCTTTCAACATCAAGAAAGGGGAATTCGTCTGCGTGGTCGGCCCCACCGGCTGCGGCAAGACCACCTTTTTAAACCTCCTGACCCGCATTTACAGCCCCACGCGCGGCGACCTCTTCATCGACGGCGAATCCGCCGATCCGAAGAAACACAACCTGGCCTTCGTGTTCCAGGAGCCGTCGGCGTTTCCCTGGCTCACCGTGGAAAAAAACCTGCGCTTTGGCCTGGAGATCAAGAAGCTGCCCAAGGACGTCATCGACGAACGCACGGAAATGATCATCAAGATGCTCGGTCTCCAGGAGCTGCGCAACAGCTATCCCCATCAACTCTCGGTCAGCTCCGAGCAGCGCATCATCATCGGCCGGGCCTTCGCCATGAATCCGGATCTGCTCCTCATGGACGAGCCCTATGGGCAAATGGATGTCAAGCTGCGGTTTTTCCTGGAGGACGAGGTCATCCGCCTGTGGCAGGAGCTGGGGACCACCGTGGTCTTTATCACCCACAACATCGAGGAAGCCGTCTACATGGCGCAACGCATCCTCATCCTCTCCACCAAGCCGACAACCATCAAGGAAGAGGTGATCGTCGACCTGCCAAGGCCGCGACGTTTCGACGATCCCAAATTCGTCGCCATCCGCAATGCCGTGACGGAAAAAATCAAGTGGTGGTAGCGGGGACTTCCCGCGCTTTATTGGCTCCGACAGGCCTCCTGCCGGACAACGCAAACCAAGGTGACAGTCATGCAAGACGTTTTGTTGGATTACGGCGATACGAAGATGCGCGTGGAACTGCCCGACAGCGCGAACGTGCTGCGGCTGGCCGAAGTGGACACCGACCCGCCGGCCGTTGATCCGGCCGCGGCCACCCGTCGGGCCCTGGCCAATCCCCTGGGCACGCCGCCCTTGCGCGAACTGGCCAAGCCCGGCCAAAAGGTGGTCATCGGCTTCCCCGACCGCGTCAAAGGCGGAGCCGGGCCGCAGTGCCACCGCCGGGTGGCCATCCCCATCATCGTGGAGGAGCTGCTCGCCGCCGGGGTGCGCCTGGAAGACATCACGCTGCTGTGCGCCCCGGGCCTGCACCGGCACAACACGCTGGAAGAATGGTACTGGTACCTGGGCAAAGAGATCGTGGACATGTTCTGGCCGGGAAGGCTCCTGAACCACGACGCCGAATCCCCGGACATCGTGGACCTCGGCCAAGACGAAATGGGCAACATCGTGCAGGTCAGCCGCCTCCTGGCCGAGGCCGACCTGCCCATCGTGGTCGGACACTGCTCCGGCAACCCCTACGGCGGCTATTCCGGCGGCTACAAGATGCTCGTGACCGGCCATACCACCTGGCGCTGCATCAGCTCCCACCACTGCCCCAAGACCATGCACCGCGACGACTGGCTGGGCGCGACCCCCCACTCGCACCAGCGCCACCAGTTCCGCTCCATCGGCGAAGCCATCGAAAAAGGCATCGGCAAAATGATCTTCGGCGTGGACGCCGTGATCGGCAAGAAGGCGCAAGTGCTCGACGTGCAGGCCGGCCTGCTCGGCGAGATCGAAAAAGCCACCTGGCCGCTGGCCGACAAGCGCACGAACTACGCCCTCGACGCCGCCGAACCGGCCGACGTGCTCATCATGGGCCTGCCCCGCAATTTCCACTACGGCCCGGGCATGGGCTCCAACCCCATTCTCATGAGCCTGGCCATCGGCGGCCAGCTCTCGCGCTGCTGGGGCGCCTTCCGGGAAGGCGGGGTCATCATCGCCGCGGCCGTGTGCGACGGCTGGTTCAATCCCAAATGGTTCCCATCCTACGCGGAAACCTACGAGGCGTTGCAGAAGTATTGCACCCCGGCGGAATTCCTGACTTCGAAGGACGCCGACGCCCTCTCCGCCAACCCCGAATATTGCTACTCCTATTCCAATTACAACACCTACCACCCCTACCATGCCATGTCCATGATCAGCGGCGGCAGCGTGCCCGCCCAGCGGACCTCGGCTGTGTACATTGCCGGAGCCAAGGCTCCCGGATACGCCCGGGGCATGGGTTTCACCCCCACGGCAACCTTCAAGGAGGCCATGGCCATGGCCCAGCGCCACGTGGGCAAGACCCCCCGCATTCTCTGCACGCCGGACTGCTTCACCGGCGGTATGGGCGTGCATCTGCATCTGAAGAAGTAGAACGTTCTCCGCCAACAGACCTGTGCGGCAAGAGGGACGCAGGATGCCCCCGTGCCTCTTTTGCCGCCACAGGGTTCCCTCGCCCCCTTCGTCATATGCTCCCCGATCAACAAACCACGGTCCCAACGCCAGGGAATGCCTCGAACGATGAAAATACTCTTTTACGACTGCTTTGCCGGGATTAGCGGCGACATGAATTTGGCCGCCATGATCGGCCTCGGCGTTGATCCCGAGTCTCTGCGGACCGAGCTCTCCAAACTCGGGCTGGATCATGAATTCGCGCTGCGCGTCGCCACCGACGCCCGCCACGGGATTGTCGGCACCAGGGTGGACGTTGTGCTCACGCATGAGGCGGCGGGCCATGATCACGGACACGCCGCCGCCATGCACGAGCATACCCATGACCACCACCATGGGGACCACGTGCATACGCACGAGCACGGGCACGAGCACGAACATGGTCAGGCGCACGAGCACGAACATGGCCAAGCGCACCAGTACGAGCACGGGCACGGGCACGAACATGGCCAGGCGCACCGGGGACACCGTCACGCACATGGCCCGAACCGGAATCTCGCCAATATCGAGGCCATTATCCAGGGGAGCGCCTTGGATGATGCGATCAAGGCCACGAGTCTGCGCATCTTTCGCAAAGTGGCTGCGGCCGAGGCCCGCGTCCACGGGAAGACTGTCGACGAAGTCCATTTCCATGAAGTGGGAGCCACCGACTCCATCGTGGACATCGTGGGCGCGGCCATCTGTTTCCACCAGTTGGGCGTGGACGCGGTGTGGGCGTCCCCGGTGGAACTGGGGGGCGGTTTTGTCCATTGCGCCCACGGCTGCATCCCGGTCCCCGCGCCGGCCACGATGGAGATCCTGCACGGCATCCCGACCACCCGAGGCGCGGTGAAACAGGAAACCGCAACACCGACGGGCGCGGCTATCCTGGCGACCCTGGTGGACACCTTCACCTTAACCCCAACGATGGTGACGGAAAAGACCGCTTACGGCATCGGCCACCGAGACATGGACATTCCCAATATCCTGCGGGTCCACCTGGCCGAGGTCGACAGGCCTGGAAAGGGGTGAAGGACATGACGCCCTCTCTGCCGCCAAAAGACCAAAAGTACCGGAACCTGCTTTGCGAACTGCGCTCCATGCAAAAGGTCGTGGTCGCGTTCTCGGGTGGATTGGACAGTACTTTTTTGCTGCATGCCGCCAGGCAAGCCCTGGCTGACGACGTGTTGGCCGTCACCATCGCCGCCGACTACACGCCGGAATCGGAGGTCGAGGAGGCCAAACGCACGGCTCAGGCCGTAAACGTCCGCCACCGGGATCTTTCCAGGGAACATGGCCTTGTCTGGGACAAGCCCTCCGGGGCGTGTCTTCTCTCGCGCATTCCCCACGACACACGCATCGAGTCCGTGGAGCTGCGGCGCATCGACCAGGCCGAAGCCCTCCTGAAAAATCTGGGATTGACTGCGGTGCGGCTGCGAAGCCATGGCGATCTCGCTCGCATTGAAGTGCCGCACGACCGGGTCGCCGGGATGGTCGAAGCGGACAGGCGTCATGGGATCGACGCCCGACTCAAGGCGCTGGGCTACCGTTATGTGACCGTGGATCTCGCCGGCTACCGCATGGGCAGCCTTAACGAAAAGACCGCGTAAGCGAAAACAAGATTGAAGACCATGAACACACAGGAAACGTTGAAGCAATTGCTGACCGGCATCCAAAACGGCAGCCTCGATGTGGAACAGGGGATGGAGCAACTGCGCGATCTCCCCTTCCTGGACATCGGCCACACCAAGATCGACCTGCACCGCGCGCTGCGAAACGGCTTCCCCGAAGTGATCTACGGCGAGGGCAAGACCCCGGAACAGGTGGGCGACATATTCGTTCGCATGCGTGAGCACGCAAACGTCCTGGCCACCCGGGTTTCGCCCGAAATGGCCGCGCATGTGCAATCCGTCTGTCCGGAAGTCCGGTACAACCCCCTTGGGCGCACCTTGACCGCTGTCCGGGGAGATATCGTTTACCGGGCGGGGGAGATCGGCATCATCACCGCCGGGACCTCCGACCTCCCGGTAGCCGAAGAAGCCCGCGTAACCTGTGAAATGCTCGGCAGTCGGGCCTTTGTCATCTCCGACGTGGGCGTGGCCGGCATCCACCGGCTCCTGGGCAAGCTCGACGAGCTTCGCAAGGCCCGGGTGCTCGTCGTGGTGGCTGGCATGGAAGGAGCGCTGGCCAGCGTCGTTGGAGGGCTGCTGTCCCAACCCATCGTGGCGGTGCCCACCTCGGTGGGCTACGGGGCTTGCTTCTCAGGACTCTCCGCGCTGCTTGGCATGCTCACTTCCTGCGCCAGCGGCGTGACCGTGGTCAACATCGACAACGGTTTCGGCGCAGCTTGCGCGGCCTGCAAGATCAACAACATCTTCCCGAACTGACGACGCCTCCGCCTGACGCGGACGGCCCGGCCCGGGGTTCGAAGCCTGTCTGGCATACATTTCTAGAATAGGGGTTAGGCAAAAAATTCCCCGACTCCAGTTGGCCGAACGGAACTCAGGTTGGCCAAGATATTACCCCGAGAGGTTATCCCAAAAGCCGACGGGGCTAGGCCAAAACGACCTAACCCCTTTAAATGCCTGTAGTGCTCCTGCCAGAACTCGAACCTGGACCGTCTGCAAGGAGCAACCCCAGAAAGTCTCTTTACTTGTCGCCTTTCATTTTCGTCCGCGCATCGGCGACGACCTGCTTGAAACTGTCGTAGCCAAGAGCGGAGGGGACAAGGTAGGGGCCGACGAGAAATGCCGGCGTCCCTTGCAGACCCAGCGTTTCGGCCTGTTCGGAATTGCGTTCCAACAGGGCGACGATCTCCTTTGCATGGGTGTTGAGATCGCTTTCCAGACGGTCCATATCCACACCCGAGGCCTTGACGGCTTCCAACATCCGTTCCTTGGAAATACGCATACCCGGGATGCGCATCAACGCCGCATTGGCCTCGGCATATTTCCCCTGATAACCTGCGGCCAGGGCCAGTCGCGCCCCATAGGCCGAGGCATCCGTCAGCACAGGCCAATCCTTGTGGACAACACGAATTTTGCCATCTGACTTGATCAATTCTTCAAGAGCCGCAGCAGATTGCTTGCAAAAGGGACAATTATAGTCGGAAAACTCGACGATGGTGATATCACCTTTGGGATTGCCGGTGACAGGGGCGGATGGATCGTCGATTATGGCGGCGGCATCCACAGGTTGTTGCGTTGCGACGGCATGCCGCAACGGCGTGATGGCGGCGACTAGGGCCAAACAGACGAGAAGTGCCAACAAACCAGTCGATTTCATGTGTGCATCCTTTCTTTCGTGGTTTACGGGAAGCCGGCTTATGCACCGACCTGTTCAAGGGCTTGGCGAAACTGTTCGACGGAAACCGCGCCGACAGACCGGCTGTTGTCCATCTCCAGGCCGGTATGGGCATTGAAAAACAGCATGGTAGGCGGTCCTATGACGTTGAAACGCTGCATGAGCGCGCGGCTCTCCGGAGTGTCCGCCGTTACGTCAACGCGGATGATGGAGACATTGAGCAGGCGGGAGTGAACGGCCGAATCGGCCATGACCTCCTGGTCGATCTCCCGACAGGCAACGCACCAGTCGGCGGAAAAATCGACCAGGATAGGCTGGCCCTTGGCTCGGGCCTCGGCCATGGCCATATTAAACCCCTCGGTAGTGCTCACCTTGCGGAAGAAACCGCCCGCCGTGCCCATGGAGGCCGCCGGCGCATCAACGCAGGCCGCAAGCGGGCAAGAAAGAGGGAAAATGCCCAAACTGGCCGCAAGCAGGAATGTCCCGAAAAGGGCAACCCCGCCGCCGGCCAGACGCATCCCGTGCCCATGGCTTCGCAGCAGGCCGAACCACAACCCGGCCGTGATCGCCAATAGCCCCCATAATCCTTGGGTCACCTGCCCAGGCAGCGCCCGCCCCAGCATCCAGATCGCCAACCCCAGGAAGAGAAAACCGAAAACCTGCTTGACCATGACAAGCCAAGCCCCGGATTTGGGCAGCAACCTGCCGCCAAATGCGCCGAAGGCAAGGAGCGGCATCCCCATGCCAAGGCCCAAGGCAAACAAGGCCGTCGCGCCCCTGGCGACATCGCCTGTTTGCGCCACGTACAAAAGCGCCGCGGCCAGCGGTGGCGTCACACAGGGGCCGACGATGAGAGCCGATCCGAAACCGAGCAGCGCTGCGCCGCCGACGGAGCCCCCGCCTCCACCCGTGGCCCGTGACAGGCGCGCAGTGAGGGATGCCGGCAAGGCCAGATCGTACAGGCCGAACATGGAAAGCGAGAGGACCACGAATACAAGGCCCATCACGACGATCGCCACGGGCCTTTGCAGCCAAACCTGAAGATTTTGACCCGACCAGGCAGCCACAACGCCAAGGGCCGCATACGCCAGGGCCATGGCCAGCACGTAGGCGGCGGAAAGGACAAGTCCTTTCCGGGCCGAAAGCTCCTGGCCGGACCGGGCCAGCATGCCGGAAAGGATCGGCACCATGGGGAAGACACAGGGCGTGAAGGCCAAAAGCAGGCCGAAGCCCAAAAAGCTGAGCAGCAGAGAGGGCATGCCGCCGGAAAGTTTGGACGCAAACACCCCATCCGTCTTGCCTTGCGCGGTTTGCCCCGGCCCGGCGGACCGGACTGGTTCCGGTGCAAAACCCTTTGCTTCCGGAGTCACCGAAAGCGTGGACAGATCGATTCTCTGGCGCACGGGGGGGTAGCACACGCCATGTGCAGCGCAACCTTGGTAGGTCACATGGATCGCGCCCGAGGAAGGCAGGGTCGCCCGGGCAATGGGCGCCTCCACGCGATCATGATAAATGCGTACGGTCCCGAAGGTTGGATCGTCTTTTTCCACCCCGGCGGGCAGCATGAGGGACACGGCTTTGCCGTCGTCGGTCCTCACATCGATCCGGTCCTGATACAGATAATGCCCTGGGGCGATGTCCCAGGTGCAGATGAGGGCCTTGTCGCCGCCTCGCACGACGCTCAGTCGGAATACCGCATCGGCTGGCGGCGGCGTCTTGGCGGACACTACGGCGGGAAGCAGGATCAGCGCGACAAAAAAGGCCAGGCTGTACGTCCACGGAAATGCTCTTGACATGCTGCTCCTTCCTTGAATGAAGTTTCCCTCAGTTTCACTGCCCACCTTAAGCCAGCCTTAAGGCGCAAAAAGGAAACCGGGGCGGGTGGAGGAAACGGACATGCGGATTCTTATTGTCGAAGACGATCAGGTCCTTGCCGACGGGCTCAAGGTGGGACTTGGCTTGGCCGGAATGACCGTGGACCTGGTCGGCACCTGCGCTCAAGCCCGTGAGGCACTGGCCACGACGGCCTTCGACGCCATGGTGCTCGACCTGATGTTGCCGGACGGTTCCGGGCTTGATGTGCTCAAGGGCATGCGCCAACGGGAAGATCGCACCCCGATACTTCTGCTCACCGCCCTTGATGAAATTTCGAATCGGATCAAAGGACTCGACCTCGGCGCCGACGACTACCTCGGCAAGCCTTTTGATCTGGACGAACTGGCCGCGCGCATCCGGGCCATCGGACGGCGTGGCGCCGGCCGTGCAGCCCCTTCCCTGAGGTCCGCCGGCGTCGAGCTTGACCCGTCAACCTTGGCCGCCTCCCTGGATGGCCAGCCCCTCATGCTGTCCCGGCGGGAATTCGCGGTCCTGGCGCTCCTCATGGAGCATCCCGGCGCGATCCGCTCCAAAGGTGAAATCGAGGATCGCCTCTACGGCTGGGGCGAGGAAGTGGAAAGCAACGCAGTGGAGGTGCATGTGCATCATTTGCGGGCCAAGGTAGGCCGGGAAAAAATAGAAACGGTGCGCGGACTCGGCTACCGGATGCGGGTCGCCCCATGACGTCTCTGCGTCGGCGTCTTTTTACCATCCTGGTCGCTGCCACGGGCGTCATATGGCTGTGCGGCATCCTCTGGCTTTTCGTGGGGGCCAAGGCGGAACTCGAACATGTGCTCGACACCCGCCTTCAGGAGGCGGCACGGATGGTCGATTCCCTCGTGGCCAAAAGCGAGCCCTCCCTTGCCGCCGCAGCAAGCGCCGCCGCAATGCCGGAACACTACGAACGCCAGCTTTCCTGCCAGATATGGTCCCTGGACGGACGCCTCATCGCCCGGTCCGGCAGCGCGCCGGACGTCTCCATGACTGACAAGGCGACCGGTTTCTCTGATCGCCGCATCCTCGGCGAGAACTGGCGGGTGTATACCATCGAAAATCCCGCCAAGGGCGTGCGCGTGATGATCGGCGACCGCCTCGGCCAACGCGACCAGCTTGTGGCCGATCTGGTCAAGGGCCTTTCCATCCCCGCGCTCCTCATGCTTCCCGTGCTCAGCCTGCTCATCTGGTTGAGCCTGGGACGCGGACTGCGGCCACTGCTCGACATGGCCGGGGAACTCAAGTCCCGGGAAGCCGACGACATGCGGCCTCTACCGGCACAACACGCCCCGGTCGAGCTGCGCCCTCTGGCCGAGGCCTTAAACAGCCTCTTCGCCAAGGTGGAGACGGCCCGACGCCACGAACGGGACGTCACGGCCTTCGCCGCTCATGAGCTGCGCACGCCCTTGGCCGGATTGAAGACGCAGGCGCAAATCGCCATGGCAGCCGACGATCCAAGCGTCAGGCAAGGAGCCCTGCGGCATATCCTGCTTTCTGTTGACCGCGCCACACGCCTGGTGCGCCAGCTGCTGACCCTGGCCAAGCTCGATAGCGGACTGGAATCCATTCAAGCCGAGTGCGTATGCGTCGGCGTCGTGATCGAGGAGATCAGCAAACCGGCGCAGCCGGCGGCAAGGATCGTCACGGTCCGCATCGCTCCCGCCCTGCGAGACTTCATAGTCACGGCGAACCGGGAAACGCTCGGCATCGCCTTGCGCAATCTCCATGAAAATGCCGTGCAGCATACGCCGGAAGGTGGCGCGATCACCTGGGATGTCATGCCGAACGGACAGGGCGTGATCATCGAGGACGAAGGGCCTGGCCTGGCCCCTGACGAACTTCCCCTGGCGACACAACGCTTTTTTCGCGGCAAACGGCAGCCCCCCACAGGGTGCGGGCTGGGGCTCGCAATCGTCGAGGCAGTGCTGCAGCAAATGGGAGGTGGTCTTGTTCTGGAAAATAGAGAAGGAGGCCGAGGCCTTAAGGCCATGGCTGTGTTGCCACGCGCCACCGGTTCATGCCCTTGAGGTTGTCTGGAGGCAGTGCGGGCTCTGGGAAAATGGCCTTGGCCGGTTGCCTCTTTCTGCCCCATGGTATCCAGCCCCGCATTCCCATCTCCCCCACCGTCTGCCTCTACGCAGGACAACGTCTGCCTGGATGTTATCCAAAATTTCCTCGTTATCCCGTATGGTTGACCAGGATGTTATCCAACCCGGTTATCCACATGATAAAAGGGGTCAGGCCAAACATGGCCTAACCCCTTGATTTTATTCTGGTGCGCCCGGCAGGATTCGAACCTGCGGCCGTCTGCTTAGAAGGCGGTCGAAAAGACCCTGCAATTCTTGTACTTTTTTAAAAATCCTCGTCATTTTGTCTATTACTTGTCCACCGCTACCCCGCTTTTCCCGTCCCTTTCCGTGATTGCTAGACCAAAAATAGACCAAAATCTGTGTCATTTTATAGCGGGTGAAACAAACAAATCCCAGGGTTCCGGAGTGATTCCTAATTCTCCAGGAATTATAAATGGTTGAGGGGTTGATCGGAATTCGGGAGGATTTTGAATGGCATTCAAGAGGTCGTGGGTTCGATTCCCTCCAGCTCCACCACGAAGCATGCCAAGGGGTTACCGAGAAATCGGTAACCCCTTTTTCTTTGGCCCCGTGCCAACTCACCGCCAACGTTCCTGTTGGCTCTGACAGCCCAGGCCCCGGCCGGCTGACTCGCTTCCCTCCCCACCCCGGGGGCGACCTCTTGAAAATTTTCAAGAGGTTACCTGGAAAAAATTCCAACAGTCCCCCAAATTCCCTGTCTTGATTTGGACGTTTGGCCATTTCCGATGCGTTGGCGGCGGAAAATGAACGGCGTCACGGTGCCCAGCGGCAAGAACGCACCTACGCGTCGCTGGGTTTCGTTTGCATGCGGCTATTGTTCTGTTTTCGCAGAATATTTCTGTCGGCTGCGACCTGACGATGGACATTAGGACATTTCGAGTGCGTGGTTGCGCAAGTTCGGCCCTGATGAAAATCTCTTTTCCCGAACACTGGGCTCCTCCTGTCCAGCTCCCCGGCCGCCAGCCCGGACACCCCCTGGATTCGCGCCCTACGCCCCCTTCCTGGGCCGTTCCTCTGGGGCTGGAGTTTTATCCCCCCGGTCCCATCCCCGCTCCAGGGTGTGCTTCCTCGGCTGAAAGCCCGATTTCCTTTGGGTTCGCACCGGGTTGGACTTTTGGATATTTCGGATGCATCCGCTGAAAATTTGCTTGGGTGGAAACATCAACCTTGTTCATTTCCCCCGGCAAACATCCCATTCCAATAAAGAAGGCCAGCAAGAACCCTTCGCTGACCTTCTCCTTTTACTTCCGAAATTGTTCTGACAATCCTAGTGGTTGACTTGTTTTACGCGCACTCGTGAATGAACAGCAGCCGCAGTGCCTGGAAACTTCATTGGTCATATATAATCTGCCCTAGGCGGACTAAAAACGTCTAGAACTTCGCCTGGAGATATGATTTCGATGCGATGTTCGACATTCCTAGGAATAGTATAAGAATCTCCTGGGCCTATCTCTTGGTCTTGATCGTTGAAGATGATGCGATATTTTCCTGAAATTATATAGCCGCTTTGCTCGTTTGGATGTTTATGAAAAGGAACGTTATCCCCTGCTTTATAGAGCATTTTGGCTACCATGGACTCGGATCCGTGTGATAGCAAAACAAAGTCAACGCCGAGAAAGCTCCTCTGTTGCGCATCCTCTGATTTAACGATCATGTTTCCTCCTTCGTTTAGTTCTGAAGTTAATCAAGAGGTCAAGAGTGACGCAAGATTTGATCAGCAAATAGCAATAGTGCGATAGCAGTCATCGAAGCCCCAGAAAATTGACTCACTATTCGTGCAGCGCGAGGACTCGTTTGTAGAACTGCTTTTGAACAATAGCCGACAAGTAAATAAATGACGCCGCAGCTGATAATGTGAACAATTCCTAGTGCCATGATCTGAGCAGCGATAGGCCAAGAGGCTGCTGGATCGGTGAACTGTGGAAGAAGTGCGAAGAATAGTATGAACCCTTTGGGGTTTAGGCCGCTCACACCAACGCCCCTTATTGCCCAGCGTGACCATGAATCGGATTCTTGCGCCTCACCAACTTGAGGGACAGAAGGATGACGCAGCGTATTTATTCCAAGCCATAGCAGATATATAGTTCCTAAAGCCGTTATACTTGTCATGATAATAACATTCTGCGAAATTAACACTCCAAAGCCAACTGCGATGATTGCTGTAATGATCAAATAGCCGATTAATAACCCGATCACGGCTGGTAAAACCATCCGACCGCGCATCCCAGCTGAGATTGTGTATGCCCAATCCATCCCTGGTGATATCACCAGCAGAAATGAAACAGCCCAGAATGCCGCGAGAATTCCTATAGCCATGTCTGAACTCCTATGCTGTAATGGAGTCGTAAACTGGCCAAAGGATATGCTGATTTAATTAGAATGTGCTTGCAATTTTTCCCTTTAATGGAGAAAATTTTGGAAGGATTATTCGAATGGACGAGATTGATAGAAAAATTCTTGCGGAGATTCAGCTCGACGGTCGCCTCTCAGTCACTGAGTTGGCCGACAGGGTTGGGCTAAGCCTTTCTCCATGCCATCGCCGCATACGCGCGCTTGAGCAGTCAGGTGTGATAAAAGGGTATCGCGCACATCTTGACCCCGGTGCGCTAGGTCTGAATTTTTCCGCCCTCGTTTTTGTTACTTTGCGTGAGGGTAATCGCCAAGCCGTCGAATCGTTCGAAGATGCAGTCATGAAAGTTCCGGAAGTGATTGACGCACAGCGTCTCTTTGGAGACCTCGACTATCTCCTGAATATTGTAACTTGTGACCTCCCTTCTTTTCAACGGCTTTACGACGAACACCTTTCTACCCTGCCAAGCGTTCAGCGACTTACATCGACTCTCGTAATGAAAAACGTTGTCAAGGATCGTTCTCTTCCATTGATAGCAAGATAAAAGGTTAGGGTTTTTCATCTCGGTTTTTAAATGATCTGAGCCTTACTTTAACAATTTGGTTCATTGGCACGGGCATCGAAGACTGACCCTGATGCAGTGTTTGACGCAGGAACAGCCGGAGCGATTCAAAGTGGCTGGGAATTTACCCGGCCCCATTGGTCTTCCTGGACCAGCTCGTCCTCTCCCCCAGCGCCGCCCCGGCCGCCCCCCCCCTGAATTCGCAACCTACGCCCCCTTCCTGGACCGTTTTCCTGGCCCTGGGGCCTTTGCCCCCGGTCCCATCCCCGCTCCAGGATGGACCCCCTAGGCTGAAAGCACAATTTCCCGTGGGCTTGGCCTGTCGGCAGGGAATGCGCACAAATTTCTCAGCGAACTTATTGAGCTTTTCCCAGACTGCCTGAATTCACGGTGATTCTTTTGAATCCACCTCAAAAAAAGCACTAGACAGAGTTGCGGCCCGGCCCTATATCTTAGTCGTGTCCTTTGTGAAGGTTGTCTGCAATCTTAACGGAGGGAATGCCATTGGGTGAATTAAATGTCGGACAGTCTCCCTCGCAGTAGAGCACTTAGAGGCCAGCAACAAATACAATCTGGCAAACTCCACGTGTGGTAAACACGAGCTCTACACTCTTAGTCGAGGCCGCCACAACAACCCATTAGTCATTTTTACATCGCAACTTTACTGGCCCCGGCTTCTACAGTCGGGGCCTTTCGTTTTTTGCACTAAGATGGCTGGCCAAGAACGATTTTTGCTCCTTGGCGAGGGGGGGGCATTGCCGCAATTCATTGTAATATTTATATTTTTTGTTCAAAAAGTTCCTGGTTGGACATTTGGATATGTCAGATGCATCCTGAAAAAAAACGCCGTCAGCGAGCCTGGCCACCGTGCCGATTAGCTACGCGGGCAGGACTGATGGCCGCCATCACCGGTACACGGTGCCTTGTCGTCCCCTGGACAGTCCTGCCGCCTTGCTCGGTGCAGCCGCGTTTGCGGCCCTGCGGCGCAATGTCGACGTGCTTTGGGTGGTCTTGACCGGAATGGGCCTGTCCCTGGTCCTATTTTGAGCCATTGATGTTCTGCAGCGATGCGAGCACATGTAGAACATCGTGAAAAAAGATTGCACTGGCCTGTCCAGCGAAGAACTCATGTCTTTGGTGCAGGATGGCGACAGGATGGCCTTCACCTGCCTGATCCGTCGCCATGAGGCCTCCGTTTTCAGAATCATCTATCGATTTTTCGGAAAAGAAGACGTGGCCAATGATCTGGCCCAGGAAGTCTTTCTGCGAGTTTGGCGTCATTGCGGGAACTACGTCCCGACAGCCAAATTCACCACATGGCTGTACACGGTGACCGCAAACTGTTGCCGTAGCGAAGCGCAATCGCTGTGGCGACGTCATATCCGGCTCATCGGATCATTCTGGACTGCCGGTGACGCTGCCGCTCCGGAATTCCCCGAACCCATCGTCCCCACATCCTCGCCAGAAGACGCGCTCCTCCAGGCGGAGCAAAGTCAGCTGGTCCTGGCCGCCATCCGGTCATTGCCCAACAACCAGCGGCTGGCCCTGGTGCTTAGGCGGTATGAAGAATTGTCCTACCAGGAAATTGCGGCCATTCTGGACTGCTCGGTCCCTGCCGTGGATGCCCTCCTGGCCAGGGCCAAAGCCAGTCTTTTAAAAAAATTGGCCGCCCACCACAAATAAACCGCAGGTTTTTTCTCTTTCGCCGGTTCCACTTTTGAGGAGCGGCCAAAAGTCAGTCCCGGCCAATGGTAGTGGCTCCTTTGGCATCGGGCTTGGCGCGGTCATGCCCCTTTCTGTCCTTGGCGTTCAGGCTGCTGCCTGACCAACCGGTTTGAGGAATCGTACCCATGCAACGACCCGGCAAAAAGTATTGGATTGCGGCGGCCGCTCTTGTGGCAACGGCTGTTTTGGTGAAGACAACCATTTTTGCGCCCGTTTCCGTTAAGGTCACCAAGCTCGTCAGCCGGGATCTGACGGCACAGGTTTATGGCAATGGAACGGTCGAGGCCAAGATTGTCGTGGGGATTTCCAGCAAGATCACGGGGAAGATTGTCGAACTCCAGGCAGACCAAGGAGACCTGGTCAAGCAGGGCTCGCTGCTGGCCCGGTTGGAAAACGACGATTTGTCCGAGCAGGTGCGCCAAGCCGAGGCTTCTGTGCTTAAGGCCCAGGCAGCCCAAAACGTTGAAGCAGCCACTTTGCAAAAGGCCCTGGCCAATGTGGATTTGGCGAAAAAAAACGCCGAACGCTTCGAACGTCTGCTGGAGAAGGATTATGTTCCCAAAAAAGATACAGAAGAGCTTCAAGTTGCTTTCCAGGTAGCGAAAGAAGAAGTCAGTCGGGCTCATGCCGCCCTTGAATCGGCCCGGATGGACGAGAAACTGGGTACAGCCAGCCAGAGGTTTGCTCAAGCGAAACTCGCAGATGCCCGGATATACGCCCCCAGTGATGGATTGATCCTGTCCAGGGACTTGGAACAGGGGGCCATCGTGACTCCGGGACAGACCATCTTTCAGTTCACGGACCCCAGGACGGTATGGATCAAAGCCAATGTCGACGAATCGCACATGGCTGGGGTGCGGGTCGGAAACGCCGCTATCATCACGTTGCGGAGCGCCCCTGGCGAGCAGTTTCCAGGGCGGGTTGCCCGGATTGGCCGGCAAAGCGACCGGGTCACCGAGGAATCCGAAGTGGATGTGATATTTGAACCACCCATTGAACACTTCCGGTTGGGAGAGCAGGCCGACGTGTTCCTTGTGACCGGTGCGAAAAACAGCGTCCCGTCGCTTCCCTCCGTAGCGATTGCCTCACGCGGTAAGACACGCGGGGTATGGGTTCTCAAGGACGGTCGGCTTGGTTTCAAGGCCGTGGACATAGGCATTGAGGACCGGCGAGATTTCGTGGAGGTGCGAAGCGGCCTTGAGGAGGGCGAGCAGATCGTGGTCGCTCCAACGCAGGCCATGAGTGCGTTTGCAGATGGACAGCGGGCCAAGGTGTTGCAATGAATCTGGCCGTACGCGATATCCGTTACAATAAAGGGCGTTTCATCCTGACTTCCCTGGGCCTCGGGTTGCTCATCGGCGTGGTGATGAGCATGGGCGGCATCTATCGCGGCCTGTTTGCCGACGCCATGTCCATCAGCGAGGCCACAGCAGCGGACATCTGGGTGGTGCAGCAGGACACCAATGGCCCGTTCGCTGAAAATTCCCGCGTACCAGAAGACCTGAAATACCGCATTGCCGCCGTTCCCGGCGTGGCCGAGGCCTCGCCTTTATCCTTCCAGACCATTCAGGTTGATCGCCAAGGCAAGTTGTTCCGGTTCTTCCTGGTCGGCTACGACTTGCAAGGCCTTGGCGGCCCTCCGGCTATCCTGGCTGGCCGGGGCATTCGACAGAAGCATTACGAGATGGTGGTTGCTCAGGGGATGCAGATGAAGCTTGGCGAGACAATCCATCTCGGCCTGCATGACTATACGGTGGTCGGCATAACCGGGAAAATGGTCTCTTCCGGTGGAGATCCCCTTGCTTACGTGAGCTTGTCTGATGCCCAGGATATTCAATTCAAGAAAGACAATAATGCCATTCGCAATGATCGGGCAAGGAATGCTGCGACCCTAAGCGACATTAAGACACTTTCTCCTCCCCAGGCTGCAGCCATGGCCTCGGTTATTTCCGGCATCACCGGATCGACCCACGTGGTGAACACCGTGGTGGCCCGGCTCGCCCCGGGGGCGGATCTGGAAGCCGTGCAGGAACGGATCAGTCGCTGGAATCACTACCGGGCCATGTCCGAAGCCGAACAAACCCGCATCCTGACGATGGGCCTGATCGAAAAGGCGCGAATGCAGCTGGGTCTCTTTCGGATTATCCTGCTGGTTATCTCGGCGGTCATCATTTCGCTTATTATCTACACCTCGACCATCGACAAGATTCGGGTCATCGCCACACTCAAGCTCATTGGTTCTCCCAATGGGGTGATTGTGGGTATGATCCTGGAGCAGTCCTTGCTCATGGGGGTACTGGCCTACGGCATCGGCTATGCCCTGATCACCTTGACCTATGAAAAATTCCCGCGCCGCATCGTTCTGGAGGCTTCTGACCTCCAAGGACTCTTTGTCCTCATCCTGGCCATTTGCACCATTTCAAGCTTGGTCGGCATCCGCAAGGCCATGCGGGTCGAACCGGCGGAAGCCCTGGGAGGCTAGTCCATGTACGCGGTCGAGATCGAAAGTCTGACGAAAATCTACGGCAAGGGCGAGACAGAGGTGACGGCTATCGCGGACGCCACGTTCCAGGTCGCGCCTGGAGAACTGGTGGCCATTCTCGGTCCGTCCGGCTCTGGGAAAACGACGCTTCTGACCGCCATCGGGCTTATCAATGAACCCACCTGTGGCCGGGTGGTCATTGACGGGACAGTCGTTGCCGCGAATGGTTGGACGCCGGGCCAGGATCTCAAACGCATCCGGCGGGAGAAACTTGGATTCATCTTTCAATCGCACAACCTTATCCCTTTTTTGACCGCCATGGAAAACGTGATGGTTGCGCTCGAAATCAATCACATCCCCCGTAAGGAAGCCAAGGAGCGGGCGGCAGAATTGCTGTCAGCACTGAATCTGGGACATCGGCTGAACAACTACCCAACCGCCCTTTCTGGCGGTGAGTCGCAACGCGTTGCCATCGCCCGGGCGCTGGCCAACCGGCCCAAGGTGATCCTGGCTGACGAACCAACCGCCGCCCTAGACACAGAAAACGGCCACAACGTCATGGCGCTCCTTAAAAAATTGGCTGTGGAAAACCGATCAGCCATCCTGGTTGTTACCCATGACCACCGCATGGTCGAGGGGTTCGACAGAATATTTGAAGTTCGTGATGGCCGGATCACCCATGAAGTGCATTGAGCAGCCCCGACAAACGGAGTGAACGGTATGAACAAGCCAACAGCCTCAAAAAAAGACTGCGCCTCGGTTCGCAGGAAGCTGTCAGCCTTTGCAGACGGCGAAGTATCGTTTGATTGGTTTCTGGCAATAGAAGCGCATCTCAAGGAGTGCCCGGACTGCCGTCTGGCCTTGGTGGAGTTGCGGCAACTCTGGCAGGACCTGGACGATTCGATTTCGGTGCAACCAAGACCGGAATTCGCTCGGGAGGTTATGCGAAAAATCACCGAGCAATCCCCATCGAGCCATCGCGATTGGCGAAATGCCTTGGCGAATATGTTTCCCGCTCCCGCCGCTATAGCCGCCATGGTCCTGTTCGGGCTCATGATGGGGGGCTGGATGGGACGGAGTCTTTGGCAAGAGGGGATTGGACCATTGGCTACAGGAGCGACATCGCAAGAGCAGGCGGTGACCCTGGACGCGCTGGATGTTTTTGCGCCAACGCCGAGAGGCTCTCTGGCCCAGGGTTATTTCGTGCTGGTAAGTGAAGTTACGCAGGTGAAACAATGAAAAACAAAATATTGATTTCTGTTTTGGCGGCTTCCCTGGCCATGAATTTGGGTGTTGCCGCCATGTTCGGCCTGAGATTTATTCAGACAAGAGGTGTGACCCCTCCAAACGGATGTCCCCTTGTTTCGAACGATGATCGTTTGTATGCATTACTTGGTCTCTCTCCCGACCAGCTCGCCTCCATAACACCCCTGGCGCAAAAGTTTCATGAAAAGATTGGCGCGCTATCAACTGAAATCCACGGGAAGCGTGACATCATGATGTCTCTGATGGAACAGGATAACGTGGATATGTCCAAAGCCAATCAAGTCCGGCAAGGTATTTTGGAGCTTCAATCCACGATGCAGCAAATGGTTTTCGACCATATTCTGCAAATGAAACAAATACTGAACCAGGATCAAAAGAAGCAATTTTTCCAGGTGATGCGCCGAAGTTTCATCCAGCAAAACCTTCCCTGTAGCCAATAAACGGCCTGGAGGCCATCAACCATGCGATTTTCCTATGTCTGGCGGGAAATTTCCTTGCGAAGGAGACGGCATCTCACCGCAATTTTCGGACTGAGCGTGGGAGTGGCCCTTCTGGTCGGTCTCCAGGTCCTGGCCGGGGCGTACAAAGAAGCGGCGCGGATGCCGCTTCAGGAAATCGGAGCCGACATCAGCATCCAGCGATCCGGCGATGTCCCCCAAGAACTGCAAGGAGCGGTATTTCCCTGCTCGGCCGTGACCATCCGGCGCCAGGAAGTGGAGCAAATCCGCCAGATGCCTGGAGTCCGTGCCGTTGGGCAGGCGCTTTTGATGTGGGTCTTTGACAAGGATCAGTTCGCCATGGTGATGGGGCTTGATCCGACAAATCCCTTGGGACCTGGAAAGCTTCGAAATTTTGTCACCAAAGGTCGGTTCCTTGAAGGGAACGCTCCCCAGACTCTGGTGGATGCAACCTATGCCCGGGACCGGCAACTCGACGTCGGCGGCGTGGTGACGATCCTAAATAAGCCCTATCCGATCGTTGGGCTGGTCGATGCTTCGCGCGCCTCCAAGATTGCCGTGGCCAACGTCTATCTGCCCCTGGCGCAAGCGCAAATGATGGCGAAGGCTTCGCCCCAGGTCCAGGGTGTCTCTCCGTTTGACGCCGAGGATGTGAATCTTGTTTTCGTCACAGCGGATCAGGAAGTGATTCCCGATCTGGCCGCCGCACTTAAACAACTCCTGGGGGATAAGACCGCAGTCGCGACCCCGGAGTCGTTCTTGCGACAGCTTGGCAATCTCTTCGCCCTGTCCGACAAGTTCGCTGCGGCGACCTCGCTGATCGTGATGGTCGTGGCCTTTCTGATGGTTTTCAAAACGATCGCCGGCGGCATTCAGGAACGAGCCCGGGAGATCGGCGTGCTCAAATGCCTGGGCTGGACCAACGGGGACATCATCGGGCAGCTTTTGGCGGAGTCGATGACCCAATGCTTTCTGGCTGGTCTCCTTGGCCTTGGTATCGCCTGGGTTGTATGCTTCGTCTTGGGATTTCAGCAGGTCAATATCCCTATCCCCTGGGAGATGAGCCCCACGCCGCATTTTCTCCCCGGAGGCGGGGAACCGGTGTTTAAAACCGTGGCGCTGCCTGCCAACCTCTCCTGGTCCATTGCCGTTTTCGCTCTGGTCCTTTCCCTCCTGGTCGGCGCCATCACCAGCATTCTGTGCATCGGGCGCATAACCCGGATCAAACCTTCAGAGGTTCTTCGCCATGAATGATCACATCCTGTCTGCTACGGATATCAAGAAGACCTTCGGACCCGTCGAGGTGGTAAAAGGCGTATCCCTTGTCTTGAAAGCTGGGGAGTTCGTGAGTCTGGTCGGAAAATCAGGCAGCGGAAAGACAACGCTCCTGTCCTTGATCTCCGGGTTGGATCACCCGACCTCGGGGCAGGTCACCCTTTGCGGCAAGGATATCGTCACCGCCTCGGAAAACGAATTGGCTCTTTTCCGACGGGCCAATATTGGGTTCATCTTCCAATCGTTCCAGTTGATTCCGACGCTTTCTGCCTGGGAAAACGTGGCCGTCCCCCTTTTCCCTGTCAAGATGGCGGAGGAGGAGCGCCGGGAGCGGGCAATATCCCTCCTGCAGCAAATGCAGCTAGAGCATCGCCAGGACCATCTGCCCGGGGCTTTATCAGGAGGCGAGAAGCAGCGGGTGGCCATAGCCCGCGCCCTTGTCAACAATCCCAAGATCATTTTCGCCGACGAACCGACCGGCAACCTGGATTCACAAACGGGTGAAGCCATAATGCGGATACTGGGAACGCTCCATAAGGAACACGGGATGACCATCCTGATGGTCACCCATGATCTGGAATTATCCCAAACAGCCGACCGCGTGCTTCGCATGCAGGATGGAGAGATGCTGTCATGAACAAAGTCGTTGTCATTGCGGCCATGGTGCTGTCCCTGGTGTTGCCTGGGCTGGCCAAGGCCTCTGGCCCGGCGGTGATCGATGTCCTTTTCATGAATCATGGTCCCCTGCGACCGACACTCAACAATATGAAAGATCTCTTGGCCACTTATGACGACAGGCTCACTGTCCGCTGGCATGATTTTGAAAGTCGAGAAGGAGAGGATTTCATGGCCAAAATGGGTGTCACGCGCCATGTCCCTCTTGTGATCTGGATCAACGGCAAGGAAACCATGGAAATTGACGGCGCACCGTGCACCTTTTCCGGTTTCCCCAGTGGAGCTGGGCCAGCCATGTTTCAGGGGAAGTGGACGCTTGAACTCCTGACCAAGGCGCTTGATATGGTCACGAAGCAAAATTGAAGCGGGGCCATCGGCATGCGCTATTCCTACATTGTACATGAATTGCGGCACAGGTCGCACCGAACGCTTCTCAACATCCTGGGCATAGCCGTCGGGGTCGGGCTCTTTGTGTCCATCAACGCGGTTTCTGCCGGTTACCAGAAAGCGGTCAGCCTCCCCTTCGAAAATCTGGGTGCTGATCTGGTCGTGCAGCGCGCTGAAAAGAACCGGCAGCTCGGCCAAGGGACCCTGTCCATGCGGGGCATCAAACTGCCTTTTTCCAATCAGGTCATATCCGTTGAGGAGTTTGACGCCTTGAGCCGCGTGGATGGTGTTGCCGCCGCTTCCGGCTCCCTTTTGCTCTGGGAGTTTGTCTCGGGAGGATTCCGAACGATCATGGGGTTGGATACCGCACAGCCCGACCTTGGGCCTGTGCACCTGACGCAGTGGACAAGCCAAGGCCATGCGCCGCAGCAGGCCGGCGAGGCCCTGGTGGAAAAACACTTCGCCAAGTTTCGCGGCATCCACCTGGGTGATTCCCTGGAGATTGGGGGCAAGCCTTTTGCCGTCGTCGGCATGCTGGAGATACGCGAAGGCGCACAGGTTGCTGCGGCCAATATTTACCTGCGGCTTGCCGATGCCCAGTCGCTGCTTCCCGAGGCGCAGGCCCCGATCAACGTGGTTTACTTACGGCTGCGTGATCCCGCCATGCAAGGAGCTGTACAACAGAAAGTCCTGGCCGCGTTTCCAGGCTTGTCGGCCAGCAGTTCCGACAGCTTTCTGGAACTGATGGGCGGCGTTTCGGTGATCACCGGCAAGTTCTCCGTCGTGGCCTCGCTGATCGCCTTGGTGGGCGCGATCCTGCTCATCCTCAAATCCATGCTGGCCAGTCTTGGGGAGCGTCTTCCTGAAATCGGGGTGCTCAAGGCGGTCGGGTGGACAGGGAAGGATGTTCAGGGGCAGCTTCTGGGGGAAGCCATGGTCCAATGTCTGCTCGGAGGGCTGATCGGCATAGGGCTCGGGTATCTCGGAGCCTATTGCATCGGGACACTTTCCATTCCGATGAATACGGCCTGGGAACTCAACCCAGTCCCTGCGTCGGTGAAGATCGGAGCGTTGGCCAACCAGGCAATCCAGCTGCCGATTCAGCTTTCGTGGAAATTGGTGACCGCAGCCCTGGCCTGCTCGATTGTCACAGGCCTCGTTGCAGCTTTTCTGCTGGGAAAAGTTGCCACAAGGATGCGACCAGCAGACATTTTAAGGGAGGGTTACACCTGAATGTGCCCCCTGTTATCCATCCCAAGCCCCCTTGAAATTCCTCGCTTTTTCGTCGGCCCGGCCAAAATGGTATCCACCCCGGTTATCCACACGAAAAATGGGCCAGGCCCACCGGGTTAACGAGAGAATTCTACTCTTCAGAACATCCATTTGTGGTCAAGCGCGCCCCCGAGGGCCAGCGTGAAGACTGCCGGGGTCCGTGTCGCCATGCCAGAAAGTTTTCCAGTCGCTCGCAGCCATCTGCTGGCGAGACGGTCCGGTCTTCCTAAGGACGTCTACGGCCTCCCGCAGCCGGCCCAAATGGCAGCTACCGGGCTGCAACACCGGATTACCGCGTCAACGGCGAGACAATCCCGACGGAAGTGCACGGGGGTGGGATCTTCCCTGTGAAACGGAAGCCCATTTCCTACGGCGGCAGCTACTGCAACAACAACATAAGCATAGGGGCAACGGATGTCGTCGGCTTGGCGATCTCGGCCGCTTCGATGCGGTTGTTATCGGAGTCGGCCACGTACAATACGCCGGCATTGCTGATGGCAAGGCCTACCGGAGTATGGAATTGCCCGTCGTCCCTGCCGGCGGCCGAACCGGAATCGCCGCCGCCGTAGCGTGTCCAGTTGCCCGAGACGTCGCGGACCTGGAGGCGATTGTTGTCCGAGTCGGCGACATAGAGGTTGCCGGCGGCGTCCACGGCCACGCCGGAGGGTGATTTGAACTGGCCAAGCGCCGTGCCTTCCGACCCGATGGCCGTCCAATTGCCTGCGACGTCACGGACCAGGACACGGTTGTTGTACTTGTCCGTGACGTAGAGTTTGCCGGCGCGCAGCGTCAGGCTGTTTGGCGAGGAGAAACTCCCGAGGTCCGAGCCGGGGGTGGTGATGGCCGTCCAGGTGCCGTTCGTGTCGCGAACCTGGAGGCGGTTGTTCCCCGCGTCGGCGACATACAGGTTGCCGGAAGTATCCACGGTAATGCCGGTGGGGTGAAAGAACTGTCCGAGACCGGTGCCATTTTCGCCGATGCTCGACCAGATACCTGAGGCGTCGCGGATCTGGAGGCGGTTGTTGACGGTATCGGCTACGTAGACATTGCCGGCGGTGTCCACGGCGACGCCATTGGGGGCGAGAAATTCTCCGAGGCCGTAGCCCTCGCTGCCGGTGGCCGTCCAGTTGCCGGTGGTATCCCGTATTTGAATGCGGTGGTGGAGCATGTCGGCGAGATAGAGGTTGCCGGAAGTATCCGTGGCCAGACCGGCGGGGTTGGAAAAATAACCTACCGCGCTGCTTGTGCTGCCCCACAGTATCGGCCAGACGCCTTCCGTCGCCATGGTGCCGACAAACACACTGTCATTGCTGGCGACGAGGATGTTCCCGGAACTGTCCAGGGCCAGACTATAGAGGTTCGGAAAGGTGCTGTAGGCGGTGGCGGTCCAAGAACCGGATGTGTCGCGGACTTGAATGCGGCCATTGTAGTTGTCGGAGACGTAGATGTTGCCCGATCCGTCCACGGCGATGCTTTCCGGCCAATAGAACTGTCCCGTGCCAGAGCCAGAAGAGCCGAACGTCGACCACGTCCCGGTCGAGGCGTCACGGATCTGGATGCGATTGTTGCTGGTGTCGGCCACGTAGATGTTGCCGGAGCCGTCCACGGTGACGCCGCATGGAAAACTGAATTTGCCGGTGGTCGTGCCATAGGAGCCGTAGGACGTCCATTGATTGGAGGTGTCGCGGACCTGGATGCGGTTGTTGCCGCTGTCGGCGACGTAGAGTTGTCCGGCGCTGTCCACCGCGATGCCGTGCGGGGTGGAAAACGCACCGAGTCCCGAGCCGCTGGAGCCAATCGTGGTCCAGTTGCCGTTGCCGTCCCTGACGAGAATGCGACTGTTGGTACTGTCAGGCGAGTATATCGTTCCTGAAGAATCAACGGCGATCATATTTTCCATGACACCGATACTTGTGTCTGGGCCGGCGATGGTTGTCCAGTTTCCTGCGCTATCGCGTTTCTCTATTTCGTTATACGTTACATTGAGAATGTACATCGTGCCGTCGCTTTTGACGACGGCGTTTTTGGCCGTTCCCACGCCGTAGGTGAACTGGCTGGTATTGACGGGCGCTGCCCTTGAAAAACTCAGTGGTTTTGCAGCACTGGGCACGGCTGTCCACAGGATGAAAGCAAGGAGCATCGAGACGCAAAGCAAGCTGTGCCTTCCATTGTTTTTCATGGCTTGTACCTCTTCAGAGTTTGCATGCGAAGAAAGCATAAGCGGCGTGCCGTCGACAAGGCCGCAGCGGCGTGCGGGAAGAACCGGCAGTTATCCCTCCCCCGATTTTCCTGATGGCATCGTTATTCTCTGGGATCGTTAACACCAACATGTGTTGAAAAGCTGTCAGTAAAATCCGTGATCTTGCGTAAGGGAATTCAGGGACAGCCCAGCGTCGCTCGGGATGGGAAAAGCGTTGCACCGGCAACGGGAGGGAGGATGCGTGCCGCCTGGACGGGGCAGGCCAGGCAAGAGAGGCGACCGGCCGGTCAACCGTCTCTCAGGTTGGCGAACGCGCGCAATTCCGAAGGCGTAGAGAAATTTTCGGGATCCGACGTTCCTGCCGCCTGCCCAAGCACGGCCAACGTCTGCCCGAATGTTATCCAAAATTCCCGCGTCATCCCGTATGGTTGACCAAGATGTTATCCAGCCCGGTTATCCACATGACAAAAGGGGTCAGGCCGAAAACGACCTAACCCCTTGATTTTATTCTGGTGCGCCCGACAGGATTCGAACCTGTGGCCGTCTGCTTAGAAGGCGGTCGAAAAGCCCTCGCAATCCTTGTACTTTTTTAAAAAATCCTCGTCATTTTAGTCTATTACTTGCCCACCGCTGCCCCGCTTATCCCGTCCTTTTCCATCGTCACTAGACCAAAAATAGACCAAAAGCGCGGTCATTTTTCGTATTTTGAGGGAGCCAGACTGTTGGCTTTCGCGAAATCTTCGAGCTTTTGGTCAACAAGTTTTAGGGCCTTACCAACCAGGTCATCCATCTCTTTTGCTTCTTCTTTGACCTCAACGAACTGCTCATCAGCAACCCGGCGGCTACTTTTTATGTTCGGGCAAGCGGCGATTTCATGCATGCCGCCGGCATCCAAACCGGGGACATCCTGAGTGCTGATCGGGTGAGAGAGCCTCGACCGGGGAAAATCGTAATCCTCAACCAACCGTCACAGCGACCCAGGACACAATCGACTTAACACCATATATTATATCACTTTATCACGAAACAACTCATCGAACCTTGTTTTATTTTTAAAAATATCCTTGACATATCTTCGCTGAAAATGTGTTTTATATTGGATATTATTTTGTAGTTATCACTTCGATTTTGCAGAGCCACTGCGGCATCGCATCGAAGTTTATATCTATATTCCAGTGCTTTACTTGTTTCAATGCCGCTTATTCCAGTGCCTTTGCTACGAGAGGCATCCACGAAAACACCTTCTCCTGTCCTTTAGCAGTCAGATCACGTTGGCCACCCCCCTGCTGCCGAGAGAGGACCAGCATTGGAGCCGGCAGTTGCGCTGACGCGCTGCCGATATTCTCATAACCATCCAGACTTCTTGCCTCTTCTGGTTTTTCCGCGCAGTGGCAAAGGATTCCTCGCTTATGATGTTTCGCATGACGACGCTTCGCCGAGCTTTGCTTGGATCGCCATCGCTCCAGGCCGGAAACGGTCCCGCACGTAAAGACCTCACTGACGAGCCGCCGCTGCGGTCGGAGTTGCTCAGCGCCGACCAGATGGCCCTCCACGGCAAGGCCCTGGCGGCTTCGCATACCCTGCGCCCTGGCCGCCCCCAGGAACGCCTGCTGAGCCGGCTGGCTGCCAATGAACGCGTTCTGCTCGGGGTCCGCAACCTCCTTACCGAGGCCGTCAAGGTCGAGCGCCGCATTACCCCGGCTGGGGAATGGCTGCTCGACAACTTCTATCTGATCGAGGAACAGATCCGCACAGCCAAGCGGCATCTGCCCAAAGGCTACAGCCGCGAGCTGCCCCGTTTGCGAAAAGGTCCCTCGGCCGGACTGCCTCGAGTTTATGATCTCGCCCTGGAGGTGATCTCCCATAACGATGGCCGGGTGGATCCGGAGAATCTGGACAATTTCGTCGCCGCCTACCAAACGACGACGACCCTTCAATTGGGAGAACTCTGGGCTATTCCCATCATGCTGCGTCTGGCCCTGATCGAAAATCTCAGGCGAGTCGCCGCCCGGATTGCCACGCACAAGGCTGATCGACACCTTGCCGGCCAGTGGGCCGACCAGATCACCGAGGTCGCGGCCAAAACGCCCAAGGACATGATTTTGGCCATCGCCGACATGGCCCGGTCCAAGCCCCCGATGGACAGTTCCTTTGTGGCGGAGTTCACCCGTCGCGTGCAGGGGCAGGGACCGGCTCTGGCCTTGGCGCTGACCTGGATCGAACAGCAGTTGTCCGAATCCGGCCAGACCATCGAACAACTCGTGCGCCTGGAGAACCAGTTGCAAGCCACCGATCAGGTGTCGATGAGCAACAGCATCGGCAGCCTGCGGGCACTGGGAGCCATGGACTGGCGCACCTTTGTTGAGACGTTAAGCGTGGTCGAGCAGACCTTGCGGGAAGATCCGGGCGACGTATACAGCCAGATGGATTTTGCCGCCAGGGATCGGTACCGCCATGTGGTGGAGCAGGCGGCCAGGAACAGCCCGGAACCTGAAAACGAGGTGGCCCGCCAGGCCATAGGGCTGGCCCGGGAAGCGGCCGCGAAAAAGGGCGGCGACGACCGCGAGGCCCATGTCGGGTATTACCTGATCGACAAGGGCGTGGCGCAGCTCAACGACCGAATCCGAATGCGTCCGTCCCTGGCGAAACTGTTTGGAGACACCGGCCGCAGGTATCCCGGGGCCCTCTATCTCGGCGGTATCTGGCTGCTGACGGCCGTCTTTACGGCCAGTCTAGCCGCCACGGCGTATGCTGGCGGGGTGACGGGCTGGCCGCTTGGCCTGAGCGTCCTGCTGGCCCTGGTCTGCACCAGCCGTCTGGCCGTAGCCCTGGTCAACTGGCTGGTCACCGTGCTGGCCACGCCAAGCCTGCTGCCACGCCTGGATTTCTCCCACGGGATACCGCCTGAGCTGCGCACCCTGGTTGTGGTCCCAACGTTGCTGACGAGTCCGCCGGCGATCGAGTCCCTGCTTGAAGCCCTGGAAGTCCGTTTCCTGGCCAACCGGGATGCCCATCTTCACTTTGGCCTGCTGACCGACCTCGTTGATGCGGCGACGGAAACACTGCCGCAAGACGCAATCCTGGTGGAGCAAGCCCGGCGTGGCATCGAAGCCCTCAATGTGCGGTACCGCGAGACGCATGGCGACGCCTTTTTCCTGTTTCATCGTCCGCGCCGGTTCAATCCCCGGGACCGCGTCTGGATGGGATACGAGCGCAAGCGCGGCAAGCTGTCGGACCTCAACTGGCTGCTGCGCGTCGGCCCCGAGGCCGACCCCAGGGAACGCTTCGCCCTGGTGGTCGGGGCAACGGCGATCCTGCCCTCGGTCCGCTACGTGATCACCCTGGATACGGACACGCTGCTGGCCAGGGATACCGCCCGCCAGTTCGTGGCCACCATGGCCCATCCCCTCAACCGGGCCCGCTACGATGAAACGCTTGGACGCGTTGTCGCCGGCTACGGCATTTTGCAGCCGCGCGTGGCGGTCAGCCTCGCCGGCATCCAGTCGCGCTACGCCCGGCTGTGCGTTAGCGAACGCGGTATCGACCCCTATACCCGCGCGGTTTCCGATGTGTACCAGGATCTGTTCGGCGAAGGGTCGTTTATTGGCAAGGGAATCTACGAGGTCGACGTCTTCGAGCGGGCACTGGGAGGACGGTTCCCGGACAACCGGATTCTCAGCCACGATCTCCTGGAGGGGTGTTACGCTCGGTCGGGCCTTATAAGCGACGTGCGGCTCTATGAAGAATATCCGTCGCGCTACTCCGAGGACGCCAGCCGCCGTCGCCGCTGGATACGCGGGGATTGGCAGATCGCACGGTGGGCGACGCCGATCATTGCCGGCCCGGATGGAAGCCTGCATCGCAATCCGCTCACCATACTTTCACGCTGGAAGATCTTTGACAATCTACGGCGCAGCCTCGAACCTGCGGCCTTAACACTCCTGCTGGCGCTGGGCTGGACCCTGTCGCCCGCGCCCTTTTTGGCCACCATGGCAGTGCTCGGCATCATCCTGCTGCCGTCATTACTCGCGACTGCCGTGGGTATTTTGCAAAAGCCCGCCGAGATGACGCTGGCCCAACACCTCGGCCTGACCATGCAGGCAACCGGCCGCCACCTTGTCCAGGCGCTTTTCACGGTAGCCTGCCTCCCCTTCGAAGCCGCGTACAGTCTGGATGCAATCTTGCGCACCCTGTGGCGTCTGCTGGTCACGCGCCGCCGGTTGCTCGAATGGAACCCTTCGGGAAGTCCGAATCGTCGTGTCGTCACCAGTCTGGCCGGCTCGTGCCGGGCCATGTGGACAGGCCCGGTCCTGGCCGCAGCCGTGGCCGCGACCTTGTGGTTCCTGCGCCCCGACGTCCTGGCCGTGGCCGTGCCCGTTGCGGCGCTCTGGTGTATCTCGCCCGTGGTTGCTTGGTGGATCAGCCGGCCGTTGACCCGCCGCGAAGCGCGACTCACTGACGGGCAGACCCTGTTTCTGCGCCAGATCGCCCGAAAAACCTGGTCCTTTTTTGAAACCTTCGTCGGCGCCGATGAGAACTGGCTGCCGCCGGACAACTTTCAGGAGCAGCCCGCCCCGGTCATCGCCCACCGCACCTCACCGACCAATATGGGATTTTCCCTGCTGGCCAACCTGACCGCCTACGACTTTGGCTACATCACAGCCGGAAAGTGCCTTGACCGAACCGGGCACGGCCTTCGCGCCATGGACTCCCTGGAACGCTACCGGGGCCACTTCTACAACTGGTACGACACCCTGTCGCGCACCCCGCTGTCCCCCCGCTACATCTCATCGGTGGACAGCGGCAATCTGGCCGGCCATCTGCTGACGCTCGGGCAAGGGCTGCGCGCCCTTGCCGACGATCCCATCGTCGGTCCGCGCCTCTTTGTCGGGATAGCCGACACCGTGCGTGTCCTGCTGGATGTCGCCCGCAAGACCGAGCCGGATTTGGCAGAACAGCTGGAACGGCTGCAACCGGATCTCACGGCCGGTCCCTGGCCGGAAAGCCTTGAGGCGACCCGGGCGCTGCTTGAACGGTTGGCCGTCGTGGCGGCGCAAACAGCTGCGGCCATCGAAGCCGGAAACACCTCTGTGGGGAGTCCCTTGCGCTGGTGGGGGCAGGCGTTCATCGAGCAGTGCCGCGACGGCCTGGACGAGCTTTCGTTGCTGGCCCCGTGGACGTCGCTCCTGTCGTCGCCGCACCGGCCTCGGGATATTTCGGGCCTGGACGGCCTGGCAACCGTACGCCAGATCGCCGTCCTGGCCCAAACCTATCTGCCGGACCTCGAACGCCGGCTGGCCCAAGAGGCGACGCCGCAACTGCAGACCTGGTTTGACGCCCTTCGCCCCTGCCTCGTTAAAGCCGGTCGCCGGGCCACGGAAAGAATGGCGCTTCTGGAAACTCTGGCCGGCCAAGCGGATGCCTTGGCCCGGATGGAATACGGCTTCCTCTTTGACAAGCCCCGCCAACTCCTGTCCATCGGGTACAATGTCAGCGATCATCGCCAGGACGCCAGCTACTACGATCTGCTCGCCTCGGAAGCGCGATTTTCCAGCTTTGTGGCCATTGCCCAAGGAGAATTGCCCCAGGAGAGCTGGTTCGCCTTGGGCCGGCTGTTCACCACCACAGGCGGCGAGCCGATCCTGTTGTCGTGGAGCGGGTCGATGTTTGAGTACCTCATGCCGCTTTTGGTCATGCCGATGTACGAGAACACGTTGCTCGACCAGACCTGCCGGGCGGCCGTGGCCAGCCAGATCGAGTATGGAAAGCAGGTCGGGACGCCCTGGGGCATCTCGGAATGCGGCTACAACGCCATCGACGTGCACCAGAACTATCAGTACCGGGCCTTTGGCGTCCCGGGCCTTGGCCTCAAGCGCGGCCTGTCCGAGGATTTGGTGATTGCGCCCTATGCCACGGCCTTGGCGCTGATGGTTGCGCCGCAACAGGCCTGCGCCAACCTGGAACAGCTGGCCGCAGCGGGTTTTGAAGGGCCGTACGGCTTCTACGAAGCCGTGGACTACACGGCCTCGCGCCTGCCCCATGGGCAAACCAGCGCCGTGGTCCGCTCGTTTATGGCCCACCACCAGGGCATGAGCCTGCTCTCCCTGAGCTACCAGCTCCTTGGCCGCCCCATGCAGCAACGGTTCGCCGCCCAGCCGCAGTTTCAAGCCACGATGCTGTTGCTCCAGGAACGGGTGCCCAAGACGACGGCTGTTCTCGCCCACACCACCGAACTGGCCGAACTGGGGCCGGGCGGCGGCACGGATATGCCCATGCGGGTTTTCCCCAGCCCGGACACCCCGTTTCCCGAAGTGCAACTGCTCTCCAACGGTCGCTACCACGTCATGCTCACCAATGCCGGCGGCGGCTCAAGCCGCTGGAAGGATCTGGCCGTCACCCGATGGCGCGAGGACGGCGCCTGCGACAACTGGGGATCGTTTTGCTATATCCAAGACGTGGACAATGGCAGCTTCTGGTCCACGACCTACCAGCCGACGCGGCGGCGTTCCAAGGAATTTGAAACGATTTTTTCGGAAGGCCGGGCCGAATTCCGTTGTCGCCACAACGACCTTGACGCCTATACCGAAGTCGTGGTGTCGCCCGAAGACGATATCGAAGTGCGGCGCATCACCATCACCAACCGCTCCCGCCGTCGCAGAATTATTGACGTCACGAGCTATGCCGAAGTGGTCCTGGCCCCGCCGGCCGCCGACGCGCTCCATCCAGCGTTTAGCAATCTCTTTGTCCAGACCGAGATCATCCCGGAACAGCGGGCGATACTCTGCACCCGCCGCCCCCGGTCCCTTGGCGAGCCGTCGCCCTGCCTGCTGCACCTGATGGCCGCCCATGAGGCCACCGTGGGGAGTATCTCCTACGAGACCGACCGAATGCGCTTTATCGGGCGGGGCAACACCGTGGCCGATCCCCAGGCCGTAAGCGACGCGCCAGGGCCGCTCTCGGACAGCCAGGGGTCGGTGCTCGACCCCATTGTCGCCATCCGCTACCGGATCACCATCGAGCCGGAACAATCAGCCACTATAAACATCGTGTCCGGCGTTGGCGAAAACCGGGATGTCGCCTTGGACCTGGTGGAAAAATACCAGGACCGCCGGCTGGCTGATCGCGTCTTCGATCTGGCCTGGACGCACAGCCAGGTGCTCCTGCGCCAGATCAACGCCACCCAGGCCGATGCCCAGCTCTATTGCCGCATCGCCGGCTCGATCCTCTATGCCAATGCCTCTTTGCGCGCCGAGCCGGCATTGCTGCAAAACACCCAGGGACAATCCGGGCTTTGGGGCTATTCCATTTCCGGGGATTTGCCCATCGTGCTGCTGCAAATCGAAGATCCGGCCAACCTTGATCTGGTGCGCCAGCTTGTCCAGGCCCACGCCTACTGGCGGCTCAAGGGACTGGCCGTGGATCTGGTGATCTGGAACATGGACCACGCCGGGTACCGGCAACTGCTTACCGACCAGATCATGAGTCTGATCGCCGCCGGCATCGAGGCCGACCTGGCTGACCGGCCTGGCGGTATTTTTGTCCGCTCCATCGACCAAATCGCAACCGAGGACCGGGTGCTGTTCCAGACGGTGGCCCGCGCCATCCTTACCGACAGCCGGGGGACGTTATCGGATCAGGCCGACGGCCGCCCCATGCCGGGCGTTGGCGTACTCCCTCTGATCCCGACTCGGACCAATCGGAGCGAGCCTGTGCCGGTTGCGCCCCTGCCGCGCCATGACCTGACGTTTTACAACGGGCTGGGCGGCTTTACCCCGGACGGCCGGGAATACGTCATCACCACCGCCAGTCGGCAGTTAACGCCTGCGCCCTGGGTCAATGTCCTGGCCAACCCCAATTTCGGGACGGTTATTTCAGAAAGCGGCTCGGCCTATACCTGGAGCGAAAACGCACACGAGTTCCGACTCACGCCCTGGGGCAACGACCCCGTGAGCGACGGCGAAGGCGAGGCCTTCTACCTTCGCGACGAGGAACGGGGCCATTACTGGTCGCCAACGCCTCTGCCCTGCCGCGGGGCCACGCCGTATGTCACCCGCCACGGCTTCGGCTACAGCGTTTTTGAACACACAGAACGCGGCATCCGCTCGGAACTGTGGGTGTATGTGGCCATGGACGCGGCCATCAAGTTTTCGGTGCTCAAGGTCCGCAACGATTCGGGCCGCTCCCGCCGGATTTCCGCCACCGGCTACGCCGAATGGGTGCTTGGCGACCTGCGGTCGAAAACGGCCATGCATGTCGTCACGGACATCGACTCGGAAACCGGCGCGCTTTTCGCCCGAAATCCCTACAACACCGAGTTTCGCAACCGCACGGCCTTTTTCGACGTAGACGAAACCATGCGCACCGTCAGCGGCGACCGCCTGGAATTTCTGGGTCGCAACGGAACCCTGCGCGCCCCGGCCGCCATGACCCGCAGACACCTTTCCGGTCGGGTGGGACCGGCCCTCGACCCCTGCGGCGCTCTCCAAGTAGCCTTTGATCTGGCTGCCGGACAAGAACGGGAAATCGTCTTTCGGCTCGGCGTCGGGCGCGATGCCGACGAGGCCAGAGCCCTGGTCCTGCGCTTTCGAGGCTCAACTGCCGCCCGAAACGCCCTGGACGTGGCCTGGCAGCACTGGACGCACACCCTGGGCGCCGTGCATGTGGAAACCCCTGACCCGGCCCTTAATGTGCTGGCCAACGGCTGGCTTCTCTACCAGACCCTGGCCTGCCGCCTCTGGGCGCGCAGCGCCACCTACCAATCCGGGGGCGCATTTGGTTTCCGCGACCAGTTGCAGGACGTGATGGCGCTGATCCACGCCAGACCGCATCTGGTGCGTGAGCACCTGCTGCTGTGCGCGGCGCACCAATTTGAGGAAGGCGATGTCCAGCATTGGTGGCATCCGCCTGTAGGACGCGGAGTACGCACGCGTTGCAGCGACGATTACCTCTGGCTGCCGCTGGCCGCCTGCCGCTACGTCCAGGCTACCGGCGACATTGGCGTGCTGGACGAACCCGTCCATTTTCTCCTGGGCCGCACGCTTGGCGAGGAGGAAGAATCCTCCTACGATCTGCCCGGTCGCTCGGAGCTGACGGCGAGCCTTTACGAGCACTGCACACGGGCCATCGCCAACGGCCTTCGGTTCGGCGCCCACGGCCTGCCGCTCATGGGCTCCGGCGACTGGAACGACGGCATGAATCTGGTGGGGGAAAAGGGTGCAGGTGAAAGCGTCTGGCTCGGGTTCTTCCTGTTTGAGGTGCTCAGGCAGTTCGAGCCGCTGGCCGCCAAACGCGGCGATATGGCCTTTGCGCAACGTTGTCAGACGCACGCTGGAGAGCTTCGCCGCAATCTCGACGTCCATGGATGGGACGGCCAGTGGTACCGCCGGGCCTATTTCGACGACGGCACGCCACTTGGTTCTTCGAACAACCCCGAATGCCGGATTGATTCCATTGCCCAGAGTTGGTCCGTCCTTTCCGGGGGGGGGGACGCCGGCCGTTCGCACCAAGCGATGGAAGCGTTGGAGGCGCTGCTTGTCGACCGCGAACACGGTCTGATCAAGCTGCTGACGCCGCCTTTCGACACTTCGTCCCTGCAACCCGGTTACATCAAGGGCTACGTCCCCGGGGTACGGGAAAACGGCGGACAATACACCCATGCAGCCATCTGGGCGGCCATGGCCTTTGCCCAAATGGGCGACGCGCGCCGCGCCTGGGAACTCTTTGCCCTCATAAACCCGATCAACCATGGCCGCTCTGAGGCGGAAACGGCCCTGTACAAGGTGGAACCATACGTGGTTGCCGCCGACGTCTACGCCTCCGCCCCCCATGTCGGACGCGGCGGCTGGTCCTGGTACACGGGGTCCGCCGCCTGGATGTACCGGCTGATCGTGGAGTCTTTGCTGGGGGTCAGGCTGGAAGGGGACAGATTGCGGTTTGAGCTGTGTCTGCCACAGCATTGGGAAGGGTTCACCATGCACTACCGCTATCTGGAAACCGTCTACCACATCGTGGTTATGAAAGCCGATGGCGAGAGCGGGCCTATGCGTGTGATCGCGGATGGTGTTGAGCAGACGGACAAATCCGTCCCGCTTCTTGACGACCACCGTGAGCACGCCGTCAAGATTCATATCGGCTGCGGGAGCGCATGTGGGACGCCGACGTCACATTTGGATGCATAACGCACCCCCTCCCCTTCATAAACGCAGGAAGCCCCCGGCCTAAAAGTCCGATTTCCAGGGCCTCGTCGTGCCCGTGATCCTGCCCCGGCTGCTCCTTCCACCTGGATCTCCCCAAAATTCAGGAGGAAGAGCAGCACCATGGACACCTGGAATCTCATATTCAGCGACACTCGTGCCAGTCTGCCTCAACACGGAACAGCATCTGCCCGGACAGGTCCCTTATCCGGCATAGGAGGAAGACATAGCCCTCTGGCCAGGGGCACCTGGACATTGTCAGCACCCCTGGCATCCCTTGATTATTTACTACATTTTCTGAAACTGGTAGGCCTCAATTGCTGGCAGCACAACAAAAGTGCTCCGCAGACGATACAAACCGCAAGGCCCCGTGCGGCGGCATCAAGCCCCGCGCCGTTGGCCAACAGCGGTCCCGCAAAGTGCCCGCGCAACACAGTCCGATTAGAAAAATCCGTAATTCCGGGCCGCCTCCCCAGCCGTCTGCCCATACGCAGGATAGCATCTGCCCGAATGTTATCCAAAATTCCCGCGTTATCCCGTAGGGTTGGCCAAGATGTTATCCACCCCGGTTATCCACATGACAAAAGGGGTCAGGCCGAAAACGACCTAACCCCTTGAAATACTTGTGGTGCGTCCGACAGGATTCGAACCTGTGGCCGTCTGCTTAGAAGGCCGCGACTGAATTTTTAATATACTGAAATCATTTAATTTTTCAGAATAACAACTACCGCCCCTTGGACAAAATCGATCCCCGCTGGGACATTTCCGGTTCTCCAGAGTTTATCCAAAATGCCGGTTCTTCAGGGCTGGAGAACCTATTTCAGTGTTATCCAGTAGGAAATCCCTGACACACAGAGTCCCTCTCCTACGGTGGCACAGCCGTTATCAAAAGAATACTATGATAACAGTATGATAAAAAAGTGCAGGAACCTGCGCAAATCGGAAAAGTGGGAAAAAGGAGAAGGAACCGAAGGTGATCGGTGGATTCAAAGGCATCGTCGGGACTGCCGAGTGGAACAAATTGTAGGGAAACGGAAGCAATGTAGATTGGGAAGGGGGGATCTCTGGAGACGGAGGCTCACCTTATCAAGCACCAAATGATCTTTAAAGTCCCGGACTTCGTCTACACACAACATGATCAAGCTGTCTTACAATTCTTTTTCTTCATAATCTTTCCCAAAACATTTTGCAATTCCTCCAGGTCTATCGGTTTAGATATATAGTCGTCCATTCCGGCGGCTAGAAATCGTTCTTTATCACCCTGGAGAGCGTAGGCAGTCTGGGCCACAATAGGGATATCTGGGGAGCCTGCTTGGCCGGAACGGATGAGTTTCGTGGCTTCTATTCCATCCATCTCGGGCATGAGAGCGTCCATGAGCACGAGATCGAACTTTTCGACCTGTAATTTTTCTATGGCGAGTTGTCCGTTTACGGCAACTTTAACGTTATGGCCCCAGCTTTTAATCATATAGCTTGTAAACAATCTATTAACTTCATTATCCTCGACGAGAAGTATCTTCAGGGGGGAGAAATAGTCGGGTATAGGTGCTGGGGTGTCCTGAGGTGGCGAATCAGTCTCAATGGCTTGATCGAACTCAACAATAAAGGAAAAAGTACTCCCCTTGTTGATTTCGCTCTCAACCCAGATGGAACCACCCATCATCTCCACAAGGGCTTTGGAAATTGCCAGTCCGAGTCCAGTCCCGCCATACTGGATGTGCGCCGAGGAAGGTATTTGTTCGAATTTGTCGAAGATGGCGTGAACTTGATCTTGGGAGATGCCGATACCCTCGTCCCTGACTTGAAACAGTAGGCGTGGCTTTGTCGGATCCTTGGTTTCACTCGTATGCACCGTAACTTCAACACTGCCGCATCGGGTGAATTTGATGGCATTGCCCACGATGTTGGTCAGAATCTGCCGGAGCCGTCCACTGTCGCCCCCGACGTTGGCCGGAACGTCGTGCGCGATGAAATAACGGAATGCGAGTCCTTTGTCCTTGGCAATCACCCCCAGTGGCTTCAAGGAAGCCTGGACCATCTCGATGAGGTCGAAGTTGCTTTTTTCAAGCACGACCTTTCCAGCCTCGATCTTGGAGAGGTCAAGGATGTCATTTATGATGGCCAGCAGCGAATGCCCAGATTGTTTGACTAGCTCAAGATATTCCCTAATTTCATCAGGTAATTCACGTTTCAGAGCTAATTGAGTCATGCCTAATATCCCGTTCATGGGAGTTCTGATCTCATGACTCATGTTGGCCAAGAATTCGCTTTTAGCTCTGTTGGCCGCCTCTGCTTCCTCTTTGGCTATCCTAAGCTCTTTAGTCTGGTCTAAAACTTGTTGTTCAAGTGTTATATTTAGCTGATATAGTTTCTCCTCTGTGCATTTACGCTCAGTAATGTCATTAAACAGCACTGCAAATCGACCTTTTCGAGGAGAAAAGACTGAAATCCAAAAATATCTATTTAAAGGAGAAAAATACGTTTCAAAAGCAGTCGGTTCACCAGTCCTGGCAACACGTTCATAAATATCAAGATACGGCGGTTTTTCAACACGGTAAAGAGATGTAGCTAATGCATAAATAGCTTCGCTTCGGCTAATCCCAAGAATTGATTCATACTTAGGGTTGACTTCCAGAATCCGATAATCGACAGGCTGTTCGCTTTCATCGTAAACAATCTCATGGATACATAGCCCATCATTCATAGAAGAGTATAATGAGCGAAGGTTCTCTTCATTTTGATGCAACAATTGTTCAACTTTTAGTTTTTCGACGCGCGCTCTCAAAGAAGACAGACCCAAGGCAAGAGTGTTGGATAACTCAACCAGAAGATCAAATTCGTCGCCTTCAAAAGCATCTGGTTCACTCGCATAGATTGTGAGCACACCCAAAGAGCTGCCATTGACCATCAAAGGAAGTGCAATCGAAGAGGCATAGCCCCGTCGGCCTGCTTCATCGCGCCAAGGAATGAGTCTGGGGTCCGTCAACATGTTATGGCAAGCTACGGGAGTTTCCGTGCGCGCAGCCATTCCAGTCGGCCCCCGGCCTTTTTCATTATCATCCCAGGAGATATGAATCTTTTCCAAATACCCATCTTCAAAACCATACTGGGCAATGGGCTTAACGGATTTCTGTTGATCATTGGCAGCTACACCGATCCACGCCATACGATAACCAACATCATCAACCATCAGACGACAAACGCGGTTCAAAAGATCTTCTTCTTCCGTTACTTTCGCAATTAAAGCTGATGAAGCACTAAACGCACGAACAGCTCTTTTCGTTTTACGCAAGACTTCATCTAATGAAGCGTCACGCCAGCCACCAATAGGGCAGGACCGAGGCGGACAGGTATCATTGTTTTTTTCAACAACAGAATCGTGTTCACCCTCTAGATTGAGATGTTCACCACTAGAAATATTTCGTGTTTTCGCGGCACCATTCATACCGACCCTCTTCGTATATAATTTCGCGGACAAAGACACTTCAAAACAGTCCTGGCACACGTGGCACCAACGTTCAGGGAGCTACTTACAAGCACTTCCTTCAAATAAATGCAGCAAATCCAACCATGACTTGTCACTGTG